>PFUQ01000177.1 GCA_002790175.1 Flavobacteriales bacterium CG_4_9_14_3_um_filter_32_8 | reverse complement strand
ATTTATAGAACCCACCTATACTAAATTAATTCTGCTAAATAAATCGTCTCTATAAGAACCTCCTATTGGAAGCATTTTTTTGCCGCCCTCTATTACCACATTAGTTTGTTCTATGGCCACTATTTTATCTAACCGAACAATAAATGAACGGTGTATTCTTTGAAAATCTTTAATGGGTAATTTATTTTCTATTTCTTTCATGGTAGAGTGTATGGTATATTTTACATCACCCACATTAACCACAACATAATCTTTTAAGGCTTCAACAAAAAGAATATTTGCTGTATTTACCTTTACTAACCTAGAATTCGATTTAACAAAAATAACACCGTCAACATCTTTATTTTCAACCAAAGAATATAAAAAATCTCTTTCTTTAATAATTTCTCTTTCTTTAGAGTGTTTATAAAGAGCCATTTCAATTGATGTGTGCAAATCAATCTCTTTAAATGGCTTAATTATATAGCCATAAGGCTCAGTTACTTTTGCTTTTGCAAGAGTACTTTCGTCGGCATAAGCAGTAAGATAAATGATGGGTATGTTTAATTCCAATTTTATTTTTTCCGCAGCTTCAATTCCACTCATCGTCCCTTTTAGCATAATGTCCATCAAAACTAAATCTGGCTTTGTTTCCATGGCTAGTTCTATTGCTTTTTCACCAGTTGCAGCTGAACCAACAATGTGATAACCTAATTTTTTTAAGCTCTGCTGAATATCTTTCGAGACAATCGCCTCATCTTCAACTACTAATATATTGTTCATTGTTCCTTTTTAAATATTATTGTAAACTTTGTGCCTTTTGTGTTTTCTAATTTTATTGTTCCATTAATTTGTTCTACTAAAGTCATCACTAATTGCAATCCTAAAGAATCGGTTTCCTCATAATTAATATTATTGGGGAAACCTATTCCGTTATCCTGAACAATTAAATATAAACTATCTTTATTTTCAAATAACTCAATTTTAATTTTTCCTTTTTGGGTATTTAAAAAAGCATACTTTAGAGCATTCGAAACTAGTTCATTTATTATTAATCCGCAAGGTATTGACAGGTCTAAATTTAAAGACACGTCTTCAACCTCCAGAATTAAATCGACATAACTATCTAAAATACCGTATGAATGTACTAAATTTTTCGATAAATTAACTACATATTCAGAAAAATTTATTTTTGAAAAGTCGTTTGTTTGATATAGGCTTTCGTGAATAAAAGCCATAGTTTTAATTCTGTCTTTACTTTCTTTTAAGATTGTTAGCGTACTTTCTTCTTTTACATACGAGGCTTGAAGGCTGAGTATGCTTGATATTACTTGAAGATTGTTTTTTACACGGTGATGCACTTCTTTAAGTAATATTTCTTTTTCAAACAATGATTTTTTTAATTTTTCTTCGGCTATTTGTTTATCGGTGATATCATGAGCAATACCCGAAACCATAACAACTTTATTTTTTTCACCAAAAATTGGATTTAAAAAAACCTCTCTAATAATTCTTTTTCCTTTTGTGTTGATTCGTTCTGTAATAAATTTTACTTTTTTTCCTTTAAAAGCTTCGTCATATTTTTTATCCCAAAATGGCTGTAACGAAGTTTCTTTTATCCTATTAATTTCTCCTGGAATTATTTGGGGCCTGGAGCCATACAAATCATAAACTGCATTGGAATAGTTTTGATTAAATGATGTTAGCCCGATGTTTTTGTCATAAGTCCAAAAAAGATGCGAACTGTTTTCGATGATGCTTGTTAGTTTTGATGTTTGTTCAAATAACAGTTGCTCATCGTATTTTCGTTGTACTGTTAGTGCTAAACCCCCTGAAATAAAATTCAAAATTTTTAATTCTTTTTTTCCCAACAAGTTTTTGTCGTTATATGACTGAACAGAAACAACACCTATCACTTTGTTTTTTACCTTTAGAGGAACGCCAATAAAAACCTCTGCTTTTGGTCCATAAATTTTATATTCTTCTTTTAAAGTTATTTTATTCCATTCATCGCAATATATTATTTTTGGTTTTCTATATTTAATTAAGTACTCATTAAGTCCTTTTTGGCGATGTCTGTTTTCAACAAAAATTCTTCCATTTCTTGTCGTGTCATAATAATATGGAAAAGCCAGTGTGTCTTCATCAACAACATAAGAAATGGCAAAAACATCAGTATTGATTACCTTTCCTAATTCTATTCTAATGGCTTCGTATATTTCTTCAGGATTTACTTTTTCGGTAATAATTTTGGCAATATTATTATAAACCGATTGTAATAATTTATTCCACATCTCCCCAGTTACATCTCTTAAAATAGCTCTAGTTGAGTCTGGTTTTCCATTTTTGTATTTTACACTCACATTTCCTTCAACTATTATTTTTTCTCCTTTTTTTGTTTTTAATTCATAAGAAACTTTGTTTATTTTTCCTTCTTTACTATTAATCACTTCGAAGAAGATTTGTTTACATTTTTCCAAACAATCGGGGTGCACAATTTCAAAAATGTTTTTATGTTCTATCTCATGGTCTGAATATCCTAACGCATTTTTCCAAGCTTTATTTACATATACTATATTCCCTTTTTTATCTACACTTTGAATAAGGTGTGTTGCATTTTCGAAAAGGTCTCTATATTTTTCTTCGCTATCAATTAGTTGCTGTTCTACTATTTTAAGTTGTGTAACATCTCTAGAAACACCCATTGTTCCAGTGGGCAGACCATCTTCATTATATAAAACTGAAGCCGATAAAAAAGAGGTAAATGTTTCGCCGTTTTTTCTTTTATTCTTTACTTCGCCGACAAATATTCCATTGTTTTTTAGTTGTTTGCTAACCTGAATAAATTCTTGTTTAGAAGCATAAATAAGTTGAACTCCTTTTTTAATTATTTCTTTTTCTTTATAGCCAAAAGCTTGTTCGGCTGCAGCATTAAATTCTATTATTTTACCATCCTTATCTGATGCACAAATAATATCTATTGAACTGTTGATAATGCTTTTGGTGTATTTTTGATTTTCTATTAACTTCTTTTCTATTTTTTCTCTTTCTATAATTTCTTTTTGAAGTATTTTGTTCGATTCTTCAGCTATTCGCAATCGTAGTTTTTCTTTTGATAATTGTTTTTCTATGGTGATGTCTTTAAAAACTACTTGAATTGCCTTTTCTCCTTGATAATCGAACAATACGGGTTTTATTTCTAAATAAATAAAACTATCCGAGAATGGAGGTTTTACTTTAAACTCTTTAAAAGGAACATCTTCTCCGTTTAATGCTTTTTTAGCTCTTTCTTCGGCTTCTTTTTTATTATTATAAAAGAAGTCGTTAAAAATATTTATTTTCTCTTTTGTTTTAATTCCTAATATTTGGGTGGCTTTTTTGTTGGCATACAGAATAACTCCTTTTTTGTGTACAAATATCCCATAAGGAGAGTTTTCGGTTAGGTCTTTATAATTTTTCTCATTTTGTTTTAATAAGTTTTCCACTCTAACTTGTTCTGTAATATCTATTAATGTACCGTTTATTCTATTATTTTTTAATGTAACATTAGTTAAAATCCATATTTCACTACCATCTTTCTTTTTGTGTTTTATTCGATAGTTAGTCAACTTATTTTTCTTTTTCAGGTCTACTATATAATCTTCTCTTTCTTTAGTTGCAAAATATAAGCTTGTTGCCTTTTTTCCTATTAATTGTACTCTTGATTTGTAACCAAATATTTTAGCAAAAGAATTGTTGCAATCAATAATAATATTTTTTTCTGTAATAAATACCCCAGCAAGGCTTTGTGTAAAAATGTTTTTATATTTTTCTTCGTTTTCTTTTAAGAAAAGTTCTATTGTTTTTCTTTCAGAAACATCTCGAATGGTAACAACCTTAATAATAGAATTTTTAAAGGTCATTGCTTTAGATTGAACTTCACCAAAAAAAACAGTGCCGTCTTTTTTAACACCAAATGCTTCGTAAGAACAGTTTTTATTACTGATAATACTGTTTTTAACCTTATCTATAGAGTCTTTATTGGTTAATATGGCTGCATTTTTACCTATTAATTCGTGGGGTTCGTATCCAAAAATTTGTTTTACAGAATTATTAATGTCTAATATTTTCCCTTGCTTATGTATTAACACCACTTCATTGGTTGCATTTGATAAAATATTAAATCTTTTTTCACTCGCTTTTAATAATTCTTGTTGCTCTTTTTGTTTGGTGATATCTCTTAATATTGATGTTGTTTCTACTAAATTTCCTTTCTCATCGTATTTAGCATTCACTTTTTCTTCTATCCAACAATATTTCTTTTTTCCCTTTGGTTTAAATCGGAAAACATCAATACTATTTTTACATTTATTTATATAAAAATTATTTCGAATATTTTGTTTAATTATTTTCCTATCCTCTGCATTTATTCTTTCTGCTAATTTACCAGATTTTCCCTCTTCTGTAAACTCTTTAATGTTTAGTCCAGTTATATGATAAATGTGTGGACTAACAAAGCTTAATACTTTACCTGTTGGGGTAAATTTTACATTATAAATACATTCTTCAATATTTTCTAAAACAAAAGCGAGGTGTTTATTTTTTTCTATTGAAATATCTTCTTCCTTTTTTTTAAGGGAAGCTATTTCTTTAATTAGTTCTTCTTTTGATTTTTTTGAATAATCCACGTTATTATTATTCCTTTATTGTTGTTCCATCAATTTTATATTCTACACCATTTTTAAAATAGATGGTTAATGTCAGCTCACCTAGTTCATTATATAATTTCCAAGTGTTCGATTTTATTCCCATTACATATACTTCTTCTTTTTTAAGTTTACCATTATCATAATAAAATTTATGTTTACCATCGGGTTCTCCATCTCTAAAATTACCTTCAAAATTTAATTTTCCATTGGTATAATGGTATTTCCAAGGTCCGTTTTTTTGGTCATTTAAATAATTTCCTTCCTCAATATGATCTCCCATTTCATAAAACCAAAAACCATCTTTTTGTCCATCTATATATTCTCCTTTGGTAATAATTTTTCCTTCTTGTGTAAGTTCTTGCAACATTCCATCTTCCAATCCTTTTCTAAAAGATTCTTCTCTTAAAATATTTCCGTTATCATAATACCAAATCCACAATCCGGTTGGTTTCTCTTCTTTTAAATAAGTGCCTTTTTGTTGTAATTTTCCATTTTCGAAAAAATAAATCCATTCATCAATTTTTTTTCCATCTATGTATTTTCCTTTCGATTTTATACTTCCATCAGTATAATATTCTTCCCAATAACCTTGTCTTCTTTCTTTTTCATCAATTTTCCCTTTAGCCAACAACATTCCATGTAAATAAATTTCTACTTTTTCTATTTCACCATTTTCTTCAAAATATTTGCAACTACCATTTGGTTTACCAATAACATCATACAATCCTTCGTATTTAATAGCACCATTTGGGTAATACTCTTTTCTAATATCCAAAGCTGCTAATTCGGCAGCAAAACTTTGTGGAACTCCATCTATGTATAAGGTGGCATTTATTAATTTACCTTTTTGATCGTATTCTTTTAAGTAACCGTTTAATAAATCAGTTGCATACCTCGATTCCTCTTTTAATTTTCCATCCTCATAAAACTTTTTCCAGGTACCCGTTTTAAGGTGTAATTTATCGTATCTATTTATTAATTCTTTACCAACTAAAGTTCCTTTTTTATAATAAATTAATGTAATAACGTTTCCATCTAATCCATATTCAAAAGAATTTCCTTCTTCAATATTATCAATATAATTAATTTCTTTCCATTTAATTTTTCCTTTTGCATCGTAATAGTAGGTGGTAAAATTTTGTTTAATATCATCCAAAAAATTTTCTTCTAAAACAACATTACAACTATCGCTGTAAGTAATTTTTAAACCATTTTTTTTATCATTTTTGTAATTTATTTTTGATTGTATATCTCCATACGAATTGTAAAAAATCCAAGTACTATCTAGTAAATTTTTTTTTCTATTTCCTTCGGATTTAATTATTCCATTTGGATAATAAGAAATCCAATATCCTTCTGGTAAACCATTTTTAATTGTACCTTCACTAGAAATTTGCCCATTTTCATAATAAAACTTATTAAAACCATCTTTTAATTTTTCTTGAGCAAAGAAATGAAAAGAAAGAAAAAATAATGTGATAAAAATGATAATTTTATTAAACACTTAGTATATATATTATATATTATATTTTAAAAAGATTTATTATTATTATTATACTGTTACAATGGTTTAAAATTAATAATTTGTTTCCTTGCATTTATTATTTATAAAAAGTTATCACAGTAAATAAACATTTATTAATGCATTAAACAACTGATTATCTTTATTTTGTGTTTTTATTAACTACATGTTTATTTAACCATATTTGAAAACTTTTAGCTAATTAAAACCTAAAAATACGTTTATATTTTGTTTAAAAAAAAGACTTAAAAAAGTAAAACTAAATTTGATTTCTAATTAATTCGATTGCATTGTTTTTTTAAATCATTATTCCTATTATTATTATTTATTTTTTATAACAAATCATTCTGCTTTTCAACAGGTTTATAGTTAATTTTATACCATTAATTTTCAGCACTTTAAAAATATCAATCAATCATAGTGTTGATAACTAAATAGAAGAAAAATGAAGGTAAAAAAAATTGCAATCGGTAGTGACCATGCTGGTTTTGAATTAAAAGAAATAATTATTAAACATTTAGTAAAGTTAAATATTTTAGTGGAAGATTTCGGAACATTTTCAAGCGAAAGAGCTGATTATCCTGATTTTGCTCATCCAGTTGCAAATGCTGTTGAAAATAATAAGGTAGATTTAGGTATATTAATTTGTGGAAGTGGTAATGGAATAAATATGACCGCAAATAAACACCTGAGAATAAGATCTGCATTATGTTGGAAGCCTGCTATTGCTGAAATGGCTCGCTTACACAATGACGCTAACATTATTGCTTTACCTGCAAGGTTTATTAGCAATACTGATGCTTTAAAATGTGTAGATATTTTTATTACTACCGATTTTGAAGGAGGTAGACATACAGAAAGGATAAATAAAATAGCTTTTTAAAATTATAAATAGTTGTAAAAAGAGTTTAGTATGCTCTTTTGTTTTTTCCTTCGTAGTAATAAATAAAAGCATTATTTACAACCTTATTTCCTCCTGGTGTTGGGTAGTTGCCTGTAAAATACCAATCTCCTTTATGGTTAGGACAAGCATTATGTAAACCTTCTATGCTTTGATACACAATTTCTATTTTGGCATTAATGTTTTCTGGGGTCAATAGTTCTGATATTTTTTTTGATATTTCTTCGGCAGTAAAACAGTCATAAATAGCTTTTACGTGGTTTACTATTTTGTCTTTAGGAAATTTTTCTTGCATTTTACATTGTTGATAGGTTTCATTAATAATAGCCTGTTTTCCATTGTCTTTTAATAATGAAATTGCTGCTTGAAAAGCGATAAAATCTCCTAATTTAGCCATATCAATACCATAACAATCTGGATAGCGAATTTGTGGGGCTGAAGAAACAACAACAATTTTTTTAGGATTTAATCGATCTAAAATTCTTAAAATACTTTGTTTCAATGTTGTTCCTCGAACAATAGAATCATCGATAATTACCAAATTATCGGTAGAAAAAACAGTGCCATATGTAATGTCGTAAACGTGAGCGACTAAGTTGTCTCGATTGTTGTCTTGGGTGATAAATGTTCTGAGTTTAGCGTCTTTTACGGCAATTTTTTCAATCCTATTTCTTAAGTTCAATATTTCTTGTAGGTCTTTATCTGATGGATTGCTTCCTAATGCTTTTATTTTGGTTAACTTTATTTCATTCAGCTTATCTTGTAAACCCTTCATCATTCCATAAAATGAAATCTCTGCAGTATTTGGAATAAATGAAAAAACAGAGTTTTCTAAGTCGCCATCTATTGCTTTCAATATCTGAGGACAAATATTTCTACCCAGCTGTTTTCTTTCACTATAAATGTCTTTGTCGCTTCCTCTAGAAAAATATATACGCTCAAAAGAACACGCTCTTTTTTCTAAAGGTTCTTTCACTTTTTCTTCGCTTACCTTTCCATTTTTTTTAATGATCAAAGCATGTCCAGGTTTTATTTCGTGTATGGTTTCTATAGCAACATTAAAGGCTGTTTGTATAACAGGTCTTTCGGAGGTAACTACCACCACCTCATCGTCTTGATAATAAAATGCGGGTCGAATTCCTGATGGATCTCTTAAAACAAAAGCATCCCCATGACCTATTAAACCTGCCATAACATAACCTCCATCCCAATCGGCAGCAGAATTGGATAATATTTTTTGTAGGTCTAAATCACGGGCAATCAATTTTGAAATTTCTATTCTAGGATATCCTTCCGCCTTAAATTTATCATACAATAGTTGATTCCCTTCATCCAAATAATGGCCAATTTTTTCCATTATGGTTACTGTGTCAGAAATTTGTTTGGGGTGTTGACCTATTTCCACTAATATTTGAAATAATTCATCAACATTAGTCAGATTAAAGTTTCCAGCAATTACCAAATTTCTAGTCATCCAGTTGTTTTGTCTTAAAAAGGGATGACATTGTTCAATACTGTTTCCTCCAAAAGTCCCATAACGCAAATGACCTAAAAATAATTCGCCAGTAAAAGCAACATTTTTCTTCAACCAATCGGCATCCTTTAATAACTTAGGGTCGTGATGATGAACAGCCTCAAATTTGCTATTAATTTTAGTAAAAATATCGATAATTGGCTGGGAATCGTTAGAGCGATATCGGCTAATGTATCTCTGTCCTGGTTCTACGTCAAATTTAATGTTGGCTATTCCAGCTCCATCTTGTCCTCGATTATGTTGTTTTTCCATTAACAAGTACATTTTATCGATGCCGTAGGTGGCTGATCCGTACTTTTTAATGTAAAAATCTAAAGGTTTTAAAAGTCTAACTAATGCAATACCACATTCGTGCTTGATAGCGTCACTCATTTTAATTTTTTTGCTGTGAAATAAGTGAGTAAAGTTAGCATTATTTTAGAGTAAGTGAGAACAAAAAAGCCGTGAAAAATTAATTTTTCAATTAACACTTATTATTTAGAAACGTTTTTTGCCGCACCTCTCCAAGCACTAAAACCACCAACTAAGTTATAGATTTTTGTAAAACCCATTTCTTCCATTTGTGTGGCTGCTTTTCTGCTTCTGTTGCCAGATTTACAATAAACATAAATAGGCTCGTTTTTGTTTAATGTTTTGAGTTGTTCCGAAAAATTATCGTCATAATAGTTCATTTTAATTGCTTCATTTATTATTCCCTCCTGCCATTCTTCGGGGGTTCTAACATCTAATAGTTGTACCTTTTTTTCGGCTATTAACGTGGAAAATTTTTCAACATTAACATCTTCAATAACTGATTTGTTTTGTTTTTCTAGTAGTGGTATTTTGCTCGTTGCTTCTGTTGCATTAACTTGTTTTTGATGATTGGAGCAACCAATTGCCGTAATAACAACACCTAATAACGAGAAGATAAAAAATAATTTTTTCATATGTGTATTTTATTGTTTTTTATATGTCATATGGAATCGCCATGTTAAATATTCATTGTTGTTGGTGAGCATTTTTGCTCATGGCTTATTTCATATGTAGCTATTTATTGTTTTAAAGTGATTATCCGTCAGCTGACGGACACTATGTTATCTTCATCACATTGTTTGTGAGCATTTTGCCATAATTTTTATGATTAACTATTTTGGTTGATTAAAGTTACTAATTCTTTTGCTTGAATCACTCCTGATTGTCGCCAAATTTGTTTTCCTTCTTTAAATAATATTAGTGTTGGAACGCCTCTTACCTGATAAATATTGGCAACGTGTTGGTTTTTATCAACATCAATTTTAATTATTTTTGATTTGCCTTGCACTTGTTTTGCTACTTCTTTTAATATAGGCGACATCATTTTACATGGACCACACCATTCAGCAAAAAAATCGACCAGAACAAGCGTGTCGGAGTTTATGATTTCATTAAATGTTGACATTTCCTTATTTAGGTGGGTTCTAAAAATTGATTTCTTTCAAAAACAAAGATAACAAATAAGATGCAAGGCATATTTTTTTGGAATAGCTAAGCTATTCCAAAAAAATATAACGCAGTCAGATTGTTTGTTATCTTTGCTATCATTGGGTTTTCATAGTTTTTCATACACTGCTTCATCCGTCAGCTGACGGAATCCAGATAGTGTTTCAAAATTTTTCATTGTCTCTAAAAAATTATGAAAATTTTGATGTGAATCAATTTTTAGAACCCACCTTTATTAAATGTAATGCTCCATATCCCTCTTAAATCGCCCGCCTTAAAATCAATTGCTTTATCGGTTGTGTAATAATTTTTGATAATTGCATAATTTTCTTTAGAGATATTTTCTCCAACAGTGCCATGACAAGAAACACAAAGTGGTTGCATAATAATCGGTGCATAAAACACAGTATCACCGTTTGCCAAAAATGAAATTATGGGCGACATCTCTTTACCTTTGTTTTTCATTTCTAGGTACTTATCTAAAACAACTTTTTCTTCCGTGGTTGGATTGTTTGTTTGGTTTCTGGTTTTACGACTTGTTCTTTTTATCGTTACTCGATAATAATTACTTAAAGAATCCATTAATCCACCAGCATTAATGTTGCAGTAGGTTAATGCATTTTCGATGCCTCCATTTGCCATCGCTTGTTTCACATTTCCAGATAATACAATAAAGGCTTTTTGAGCAATTTCTTTTCCCTTTTCAATGTGTTTTTTGTTTGTTTCTGCCGTCAATAAAGGTTTTTCAATCAGCGTAACAACAGTTTCTTTAGTTGATTCGTTGTCATTACAGGCCAGCAACAACACTACAGCTATTATTAAAATTAAGTTAATCCTCATTGCTCTTTTTATTAGATGTTGTTTTAACAAAATCGCCAACTAACCAGCCCATTATTGCACCATATAACATTGTTCTATACCAAACCGAAGTTATTGCACAACTTCCCGAAGAACAGCCTATAAAATACCAATATAAAAATCCAAATATGGCACCTGTTAGGGCAACAATTATGGAAGTTTTATGGTTGATTATCCAATTTTTCATTTTATTTAAAATTATACCAACCACCACCATTGTGGGCTTCAATTCCATTGCTTTTTAATATCGAGGTGGCTTGTCCGCTTCTCATGCCAGAAGCACAGCACAAAACAATTGGTTTGTTTAACTTTTTAATTTTTGATACTTCGTTATTTATTTTATCTAATGGAATGTTTTTTGCACCCTTTGGCTTTCCTTGAGCAAATTCTGAGGGAGTTCTTACATCAATTAATAGTGCTCCGTTGGCAATTAATTCTTTACAATTTACTTTTGGTCCTAATCCAAAAAAATTTCTTAAAAAGCTCATATAAATTTGTTTTTTTATAATTAAATCATCCGCATGGCAACCACATTCCATCTACCGCCATTGTAAAGCTCTTGCACCCCGTTAGCTTCTAAAAACTGAACGGCTTGTGCACTTCTTCCTCCCGAAGCACAACAAACCACTACTGGTTTTTTCATGTTTTTAAAATCTTCGATTTTTTGAGGAACCTGATCTAATGGGATGTTAATCGACCCATCAACGCATCCCATACAAAATTCACCAGGAGTTCTGACATCGATAATTGTTGCTTCTTTTAAATTTACATTTTCGTAACTCATCTCTACTTTTTTAATTATTAATTTATAGTTTCTTTTATTAAGATTATAATACCCATGATTAACACAAAATAGGCAAATCCTTTTTTCAATCGAGTGCCATCTATTTTTTTTGCGAAAAAAATTCCAAAACAAATTCCAACTCCTGCAACAAAAGTATAGGGTAGTAAAAACCGCCAATCCACTTCTATTTTTCCAAGACTTCCTGCAAAACCAAAAAAGGAATTCATGGTAACAATTGCTAAAGATGTTCCTATGGCTACTTTCATAGATAGTTTGCTAATTTTGATAATTGTAGGGATTATAATAAAACCTCCACCCGCACCAACCAATCCAGTTAAACCCCCAATTCCCACTCCTCCTAAAAAGTTAAGAAAGTAGTTGTTTTTGGATGATTTAATTTCGCTTACAACATTGTGGCTCTTAATCATCGCAAGAGCTACAATAATCATTACGATAGCAAAAACATCCATAATCAAATGACGTTTGGTGATTTCAAAAATTCCAATATTAAATAGATGATCAGGAATTGCTGGTACTAAATATTTTCGAGTAAAAAAGATGGCAACAATAGTAGGTATTCCAAAAATTAAGGCTGTTCTAAAATCAACTTCTTTTTGTTTTATTTTTATCAAAACACCTATTAAACTTGAAAAACCGACAACAAATAGTGAATAAGCTGGGGCGGTATCTGATGCATCAATTCCAAAAAGATACACAAATATTGGAACAGTTAAAATAGAACCGCCTGCACCAATTAGCCCTAAAGTTAGCCCAACCATAAGAGCAGCTATATATCCATAAAATTCCAAAATATTAGCTTTGACACTTATCTACACAAGCAATTATCTGAGATAATCGCTGATGTTTTAAATAATAATTACAGTTTTTTCCTTTTCTTTCCGAAAGCAAAACCCCTTTGTTTTTTAAAATACTCAAGTGATGTGATGCCACAGCTTGCTCAATGTTTAACAGTTGGAATATTTCAGTAACACTCATTTTTTTATTTCCATCCAATAGATTGACAATAGCTATTCTAATAGGATGTGCAATAGCTTTGAGCATTTCCGATGCACTTTCGAGCTTGTTTAAATCAATGGCCATATATAAACATCTATATTTGTTAATACAAAGTTATATATAAAAAACTATATATGTAGTTTTTTATTCTTGTTTTTTCAATGAATGATAACTTTTAAATAAATATCTTTATGTTTTAAAACAACTTTATGCTAAAAATTAAGAACTTTATTAATGGAGAATTTGTTGAACCTGTTTCAGGTAATTATCTTGATAATTACGATCCTTCTAAGGGAGAAGTATATTCCTTAATTCCCGATTCTGATGCTACTGATG
>PFUQ01000008.1 GCA_002790175.1 Flavobacteriales bacterium CG_4_9_14_3_um_filter_32_8 | reverse complement strand
TAGATAATACCATTATAAAAGAAATTGTGTTGCTTTGTGGTGGAAATCCAGCTAAAGCAGCCTACCTTTGGAATAGTACTTAATCATGTTTCGAACACTTATGGGCAGAGACTCGAGGTATTAGTTGAAAAAATGATAAATTTAGTCTATTATAAACTAAAGCATTCTTTTTTCATCCATGATTTCATTAATAATACCATTTCTTTTTGGAGTGTTTGCCCTTTATCGCTAGTGTACCAAACTTGAAACCGCTCTTTTAATTCATCCATATTGATGTTTGGATTCTTTTTTTCTTGGTACAACCAATCTTGTAAATATTTTGGGCGAGGTCCCCAAGTTCCAATTTCTTGTAGGTTTTCATCTAAGCAAATTAGTTTAGGGATCGATTTTCCACCGTTGGTTAAATACTGATTCATCACTTCAGAATTATCATCACGTAACAATATTCTAAGGTTAATCGCAGGATTTGTAGTTGTAATTTTTGCAAAAACAGGTAAGTTTTGAGCAGCATCTCCACACCAACTTTCTGCTAATACCACCCACGTTAATTTTTCATTTAAACAATCGATTGTACTGCTAATTTCTTCCGCAATAGGAGTTGTTTTTAGGATACGTTTCATCCTCGAAAAATTTAACTTGGTATAGTTTATTTTTTCTTCTGTAATTTCTTCTCCTGTTGTACCGCCAGTTGCAGCTAATTTCTCAACTAATTGGTAGAATTCTTCAAATGACATACTTTTGTCAATGTCTTTTTGTGTAATCATAGTTCTAATTTTTTACAAATATACATATATATAGATAATTGAATATAATAATTGTTATTTTTTTTTAATAGTGGATAATATAAGTTTTAAAATTACTGGTGATGGCTCTCATACCTTGTATGTTAATGACTTGGGTGAAACGTATCATTCCATTAACGGAGCAATTCAGGAATCGAAACACATTTTTATCAATTCAGGATTCAACTACATCAAACAAACACAATTTAAAATTTTGGAAGTAGGTTTTGGTACAGGGTTAAATGCCTTTTTAAGTTTATTGGAATGCATTAAAACCAAAACCAAAGTCGATTACACCACATTAGAGGTTTTTCCTTTATCTAACGAAATTATTGTACAACTCAACTACTCTTCCGAATTAAAGTCAACTCCTATGGAAACTGAATCATTTCATTTATTACATCAGGTAGCGTGGGAGCGTTACCAAAAAATAACACCTAATTTTCAACTCAAAAAAAAGAAAGTTGAATTGAACAATTACCAAACAACAGAACAATTCGATTTGATTTATTTTGATGCTTTTGCTCCGCAAGTACAATCCGAAATGTGGACAAAGCCTGTTTTTGAAAAAATGTATAATTTATTATCGGATGGAGGTATTTTAGTAACCTATTGTGCCAAAGGAAGTGTAAAAAGAACCTTAAAAGAAGTAGGTTTTACAGTAGAAAATTTACCTGGTCCACCAGGGAAAAGAGAAATAACAAGAGCTTTGAAATTATAAATGTGAAATGATGAATGTTGAACTAGAAAAAAAGATTCTATTAGCTGAAAAGCATAAAAAAGAGAACAAAGCTTTTGTTGAAAAACTTAAACGGTTAAAACCAAAATCTTTAGATGGAGAAGTGCACCAACTGCACGATGAAGTCTTTGAGAAAATAGATTGCTTAACTTGTGCCAACTGTTGTAAAACAACCAGCCCAGCCCTCTACGAACGAGACATTGACCGCTTGTCAAAACATTTAAAAATAAAACCTTCTCAACTCATTATGCAATATTTACATAAAGATGAAGACACTGATTACGTGTTTACTTCAGCACCTTGCCCATTTTTAGGTGCAGACAATTATTGTTCGGTTTATGAAAACAGACCTTTGGCTTGTAGAGAATACCCCCACACCAATCGAAAACGTTTTTATCAAGTTTTAGACATTTCTTTAAAAAACACGCTAATTTGTCCTGCTGTTGCTTCAATTTTTGAAAAACTAAACCTTCCTAAATAAATCAGATAAATTTTAGATCAAAAGAGTGTTTCATTGTTTTTAAAAGATTAACTTACTAATTTTTGAAGTGTTTGCTCGATTAGTTTCTTAACGGCAGGATGATAGTTTTTGCTAAATTCCTTAGAAAAACGATTGGCAATAATCACACAAATGGTACAAGCATTATGCCCCAATGCTCTAGATAAACCATATAAAGCAGAAGTTTCCATTTCGAAATTGGTGATACGATAATTATTGTAACTAAAGTCTCTAAGTTTTTCATTCAACAAAGTTTCTTTTAGTGGAATTCTTAAAACTCTTCCTTGAGGTCCATAAAAACCACAAGCAGTAGCAGTTATTCCTGAAATACAATCCGATTTTAGTAGGTTAAACAAATCGGAAGAAACTTTTACAAAATAGGGTTGAGCAAATTCTTTTAAATAACTAGTTTGTTGGTAAAATTGATTTAACAGTTCTACTTCTTCAGTTGTTTGCTCGAATTGATAATAATTCATTAAACCATCTAACCCTAATCCATATTCAGAAATAACGAATGAATCGACAGGAATATCTTTTTGTAAAGCACCAGAAGTTCCTAATCTAATGATATTTAATGCAGTTTTTTCTGCTTTAATGGTTCTAGTTTCCAAATTAATATTAACCAATGCATCTAACTCATTAATTACAATATCTAGGTTGTCAGTCCCCATTCCAGTAGACATCACCGTTAATCGTTTTCCATTTAATGAGCCAGTATGAGTAATTATTTCTCGATTGGCAACTTTATGTTCTACTACATCAAAATAATCGGAAATAGCAGCAACTCTGCTTGGGTCACCAACTACAATAATATCTTTAGCAATTTGATGTGGATGTAATTTGAGATGATAAACGCTATTATCATCATTTAATATTAATTCTGAGGTAGCTATTTTACTCATTCTTTTTTTTTAACAAAAAACAAAAGTACCCAAAATAGAAAGCTAATTATTTTAACATCAATTATTTTATTATTTTTTTAATTCTAAAAAAATCTTTATTTTCACATTTCAAAATCAGAGAAATAATTTTTTAATGAAAAAAATTGGAATATTAGTAGTAGCATTTACGGTATTATCGTGTGCTAAAACAGAATTTGAGGAATATGAGACTACCTCTGGAAATGCTGATTTTACTAATTATGTAGCCGTTGGAAATTCATTAACTCAAGGTTATCAAGATGGCGGATTGCACAACGAACATGGGCAACAGGAAAGTTCATACCCTTCGATTATTGCTAAACAAATGAAGTTAGCTAACCCTAATTTAGTTTTTATTCAACCTACTGTTCCTGGAAACGGATCTGGTTATATGCATTTGGAATATGTAAATGGAAAAATTAAAGTAATCAAAGCTTTTGATTCAGAAATTACAACCAACGACCCTTCAGCAATTGATGATGACCCAACTTGGAGTTTTTGGGGACAAAAAGGTAATTTAGGAGATTCTTCCTTATCTTATAATAACATGGGAATGTCGGGTGTTAAATTAGTTGATTGCCTATCAGGAGGAAAAAATACTGACTTAAATTTTAATTTGTTAAAAAATTCTTTAAATGAATATGGTCGGTTCTTAAATTTCGGAGATGGAGCAAATCCCATTTCTTATCTGTACCATATTAAAGTAAGTAAAGCTACATTTTTTACCTGTTGGTTAGGAAATAATGATGTATTAGGTTGGTCAACTAATGGAGGAGATGATGGTCCTGTTATTGACCCAAATGGAATTTCTGTTCCAGGTCTCTATTTATCACAGCTATCAGACCTTGATGAATTTAGTAATAAATGTGATTCTGTATTAACCGCTTTTAGTAATATGGGTGCAAAAGGAGTTTGTGCAACTTTGCCCGATGTAACTTCAATCCCTTATTTTAATACGGTAACTCTTGATGCAATTGGTGATGATGTATGGATTAGAGAAGGAGCTGATACCAATGTAGTTCGTAAAGCAACTGAAGAAGATTTGTTATTACTTACAGCTTCAGATGAGTTGGCAAATGGATTAGGGAAAATTCAATCAAAACCATTAAAACATACTGTTGTTTTAGATAAAGATGAAATTGCTATTGTTCAAAATAGAACGAATGAAATTAATGCTGCTATTAGAACTTTAACCTATCAACATGGATTTGCTTTAGCAGATATGAATCAATTTATGAAAACATTAACCAATACAGGATTAAGTTTTGATGGAGTGGATTTTTCACCCACATATATTGAGGGTGGGTTGTTTTCGTTGGATGGTGTCCACCCAAATTCTAGGGGATATGCTGTAATTGCCAACGAATTTATTCGAGTAATCAATGGTTTTTATGGTTCCAATTTGCAGACAGTTTCTGTTGGAAACTATAGAGGGATAACTTTTCCTTAAAAAGTAGAAAATGAAGTATTAAACTATATATTATAAACTAAACTTTTAAAAACAACAAATTATGAAAAAAACATTACTTTCTTTAATTGCAATACTTGCAGTTAATTTTGCCATTGCACAAAATTGCACACCAGACCCACAATACACAGCTCCTGGTGTTTATCCAGATAGTGCAACAGGCTTGCCGCCGGCTTATGTTGGTGTACCTTATGATGTAACAATTACTGAAGTTGTACCTGTGGATACCTGTATTGTACTTATTTTTCCTCCATGTACAGTAATCCCAATTGATAGTGTTGTTATTGATAATTTTACTGGACTTCCTGCAGGATTTACAGTTGTTGCAGAAAATCAAAGCAATCTAAATTTTACCTTTTTAGGAGGAACAACAAGTTGTATGCGAATTACTGGTACAGCAATCGCTGGACAAGAAGGAGTTTATCCGTTAACTGTTTCTGGTTTATCTTGGGCAACTGTTTTTAGTGTTCCTACTTCTCAACCTTTTTCTGTTAATTATTATTCGATAGAAATATTAAACCCTTCTGGAATTAATTCTTTTACAGGAGAAAATTTACAAGTCAACCAAAACACTCCAAATCCTTTTTTCAATAGTTCATCAATAGAATATTATTTACCTACAGCTGAAAATGTTAACATTACCATCAATGATGTAGTCGGAAAAGTAATTAGAAATCAAAAAATTAGTGGAAAAAAAGGAAGTAACAACTATACTTTAACTGCTTCCGATTTTTCTAATGGTGTTTATTTTTTCAGTTTAACCTATTTAAACCAAACCATCACCAAAAAGTTTGTTGTCAATAAATAAATACATAATTATATTTAAAGATTAAAATGAGGAGAATAATAGTAGTATTAATGATAGCACCTGCAATTTGTTTTGCAGGTGGCTTTCAATTAAACTTGCAAGGTTTAAAAGCAGTTGCTATGGGAGGAGCCTTTGCTGGTGTTTCTTCTGACGCTTCTTGTGTGTTTTTTAATCCTGGAGGAATGTCTAATTTACATGGGCATAATTTTACGTTTGGAGTTAACATCGTTGATCCGCATGTTTCTATACAAACTCCAGAAACTGCTAATATTAATCAAACTTCAGGAAAAGCTACTCCCATTCATTTTTACTACGTTGGAGAATTAAATGATAAAATAAACATCGGATTTTTAGTGAATAACCAATTTGGTTCTTCTTCTTCTTTTGCCGACGATTGGCAAGGAAGATACATTATTCAAAACATTTCCCTTAAAACATTTATGTTTCAGCCTACATTATCCTATAAAATACACGAAAAAGTAAGTGTTGGTGCTGGTTTCGTGTATGCCCGAGGTAGTTTTTCTACCGAAAAAGCAGTACCTCTTGCTTCCAATACAACTTCTGAAGGAAAAGCACATTTAGAAGGTAGTGGTGATGCTGTTGGATATAATGTTGGAATACATTCGCAATTTCTTACACTTGGAGATGAATCAAAAAATACCAAATTTTCAATCGGTATAGATTATCGTTCTCCAATGCCAGTAGATTTAACTAATGGAATTGCCGAATTTACAGATATACCAATATCTCTTGAGGAAAAATTTCCTAAATCAACAGCCTTTGTTTCTAAAATTACATTGCCTTCAGTTTTTACGATTGGATTAAGTATTAAACATACTGTAGCAGATAAATGGTCATTAGAATTTGCGTATGATTTAAACCGAACAGGTTGGTCTTCTTATGATACTTTGGCTTTCGACTTTCAAAATGCTGATACCCCAGATTCTAAACAAATTCAAGATTGGGAAGACGTGTTAACGCACCGTTTAGGATTTGATTTTACTTATAAAAATAAATACAGTGCAAGAGTTGGTTTATATGCCGATAATACTCCTATGAAACAAAATTTAGTGAGTCCTCATTTGCCTGAAGTTAATCAAATTGCTTACACAGCTGGTTTGGGTTATCAAATAAACGACAAAATTTCTGTTGATTTTGCTTATATCCGACAAAGCGTAAGTAGTGATGATGTGAGCTTATCTCAATATAAATTGGAAGAAGGAAATTTTATGAAAGAAAATGGAGAATTGATTCAAACAGGTGAATTCAACTATAAATTTAATAGAAAAGTAAATGTTTATGGTTTAGCAGTTAACATCAAGCTTGGTGGTAAATCGAATAAAGAACCAAAAATTTCAAAAGAATAATTGGAATGAAAAAATTTAATTTACGCTATACAGCTTTTATTACTCTTCTATTTTTTTCTTGTACTAAATCGGAGTTCGATGAATATGAAATTACAGCTGGTTCGGCCGATTTTTCTAACTATGTTTCGGTCGGAGATTCTTATACCCAAGGTATTCAAGATGGTGGTTTGCATAACGAATTTGGACAACAAGAAAATTCTTATCCTGCCATAATTGCTCAACAAATGGGAACACCATTTATTCAACCTTTAGTAAGTGGAACTGGTTCTGGTTATATGCATTTGGAATACAGAAATGGAAAAATCGAAGTGATTAAAGTCTATAATCATGATATTACAACCAACGACCCTGCTGCTATTGATTATGATTTTTCATTTATGAATTGGGTTGATACTACCATCAGGTACAATAATTTGGGGGTAGGTGGCTTAAATGTAAGAAATGTGGCTCCACAAAACAGCACCGAAAGTTTAGAATATCATATTTATTTAGGTGGAGGAGCAACAGCTCCTTTGGCATGGAACGGCGTAAGTGGTCAACCCATCAGCCCTTATGGTCGATTTTTAAATTGGGGGGATTTAAGTAATCCAATAGAGTATGTGAATCAGGTTAAAAAAAGTAAAGCAACATTTTTTACCAATTGGTTGGGTATCAACGATGCCATGAGTTGGGCTAAATCGGGTGGAGATGAAGTGAGTGGTTCATCTGCTTTAACCGACCCATTAGAATTTAGAGAAAAATACGACAGCATTTTAGATGCATTTAAGAATAATGGAGCAAAAGGTATTTGTGCAACTGTTCACGACATTACCAAAAGTCCTTTTTTTACCACCATCACTTTAGAAGTGCTCGGAAAGGATGTATGGATTAAAGAAGGTATTGATACCACAATTATTCGTAAAGCTGTGCCCGAAGATTTGATTTTGCTTTCAGCCAAAGATTTTTTAAGCGATGGAGTAGGGTTAACACAGTCCGACCCTTTACCTCACCAACAAGTATTGGATAAAGCAGAAGTAATAATTGTTCGGAATTATATTTCTGATATTAATAATCAGATTAAGGCTGCTGCAACTAGTCATGGTTATTATGTGGTAGATATGTATGCTTTTATGAATACGTTTAGCTCAGGAATAACTTTTGATGGAGTTGATTTAAGTCCGAAATACATTGAAGGTGGTGCATTTTCTTTAGATGGTCTTCATCCTAATTCTAGAGGATATGCCATGATTGCCAACGAATTTATTAAAGTAATTAATCTAAATTTTCAATCCAATTTACAAACTGTTTCGGTTGGTAATTATAGAGGAATAACCTTTCCTTAATGGGTTAGAAATTTTTTCTTTTTTTTAAATTTAACATTATAAATCCCATTCATAATAACAATTGACACTTTATTCTTTTATTTCTAAATTTCGTTGCTAAGACATTTGATAGATTCCTTAAATATTAAAGCAAAAGTTTCGTCTTGCATGTGTTTAGAAAGTTCTGGTTGCAATTCTTCTGCTTTAACCCCTAAAACCATCATTTTCTTTTGATTATCAAAGTCTTCGGGGTGTGTTTTTTGAACCCTAGCTACTAAAGTTAACTCATCCATCCAGTTACCATAACGAACCATAAATTCTTGTTGTTCAGAATTTAATTTTTTTATCTCTTCTGTATCTATAAAAGAAGCAAATGCATTGCTACTAGCTACAGCACCTACTGATAAACCCAGCAATTTTAAAAATTTTCTGCGGGTGGACGGATGTTCTGACATAAATTATTTGATAATTATCTTTCGGTAAAAATACACTTTTTGAATGAAAATGGGATAATTAATAAAATGATGCTTAGAAGAATAGTATTTTTCATGTATTCAACCATTTTAAAAATCTTTTAAAAGGGCTTAGTTTAGTTTTCAGTTCAACAACCTGTTCTATTTCCTTTTGAACTCTCATTTCTTTTTCAAGAGGTTTTTTAGAAGGAGTTTGTTTGATTGTATGTTTTTTTGCGTAAAATTCTTTCTGTTTCTGTTTTCTTTGTTGTTCTAACTTTACTTCTCTATCTCTCATCTTTTTTTCTTCAGCAGCTCTTTTTCTTTCTTCCTCAACAGACAAAATGTTGTGTGCTTCTTTTTTAAGCATTTCTTGTCGATCTCCCTCCAGTCTTCGTTGCTCAATAGCTTTTTCTCTAATTTCTTTTTCTTCTTTCTTTTTTTGTTCTTTTTCTTGAGCTATTCGATTTCGTTCGGCTTCCAATTCATCTTTTTTCTTTTTGTCTAAAAAATCTTGATTGTAAACAACACCATCAACCTCCACTTGTATTTGAGTTTTATCTGGGATAGTTATCTTTCCAATAATTTTAGGACCATCAATTTTAAGACTCGGAGTTGCAATATGGATAGGTTCTTTAGGTGAAACAGGAACTTCTATCTTAACTACTTTTTCTTTTATTACTTTTGGTTTTTCTACAATAACTTCCTTGTCTTTAGGTTCTTTTGGTTGAAAATGAGATGTTATTATCGCCACTAATTCATCTGCTACCTTCGTATTTGGGTGAACACCAATGGTAACTTTCTTTTCCTTTTCTAAAAAGGTAACGATTTTATCGATTTTAATATCTAGTTGCCTAGCCAATTGACCTAATCTCACAATTTATAGTTATTAATTTTTGATAGGTAAAGTTACAATTTTAAGTTTAAATCGATAACAAAATAATTAAAAAGGGGTTAAATTTAACTAATATATCTATAGATGGATTATTTACTTGATGATTATCATTTTTTTAGTTTCAGATTGAAAATCACCCATGTTAATGAAATAATAATAGATTCCTGAAGCCAATTTAGTGATTGGTATTTTGACCGATTGCTCACTTCCTTTAATGTTTTGCTGTAAAATAACTTGTCCAACTTCATTAGTAATTTTTAAATCTGCGTTGGCAATATTATTCGGAAGTTTATAATTGATAGTTGTTATTTTATTGGTAGGGTTGGGAATGTTTTGTCCTAAAAAATGACCAAGATTGCGATTTTCGTTGATGGATGAAGTTCCATACAACACACTAATGGTGAAATCATCAAAATAAAAACCATCTGCAGTTACACTCCCATCAGAAATAATTTGAAAACGAACTAAAATATTCTGATTCAAATAATCGCTTAAATCGATTTGCTCTTTTACCCAACTACTTTGAACACCATCGTACAAAGGTTTGTTGAAATCTTGATTGGTAGTACCTGGTTGGGTATATAAACCACATTGCGGTGTCCAACTTGCACCATTATCTGCAGAAACTTCTACTTGAACGTAATCCCAATTGTCTTCGGTGTTCCATTTTGCCCAAAACGATAAAGTTGCTGCAACAGTATTTACTAAAGATACTGGACTCATCAATGTTATTGTTTTATTAATATTATCCACATAGTTTCCAGTTGGAGAATCTGTAATTGAACTTGAAGCAGAATAATAAGTAGAAGTTGTTGTTCCCCAAGATTGAGAAATTACCCAACCAGTTGTGTTATTCCCATTATCTACAAAAATATCCTGTTGAAATCCGTAGGTTTTAGTGATGGTATCGTTGATGGTATAACTTCCATTATCGACTGAGATAACATAAGTAATCAAATCTCCATTTAAAATAGATGGATTTAATGAGTAGCTGATGGAATCTGTATCAATTTGAAGTAAACTCATAGCAGAATGCGACTTTGGTGCACCAACGCTAATTATATTTGCAGAAATTGGAAGAATGGAAACTGTAAAATTTCCTGCATTATCCATTCCTATTCGTTGAAGGTTGTACTTTAAAAATCCAATTGTATTTTGAATAGTAAATGATTGCAAATCTGTTGCTTTTGCATAATTTCCAGCTAAATGTGCAGTAGTTAAATTGAGAAACATCATACTCTGACAAAGCGAATTAATATCTCCTGAAACAGGCCAAAATCCTTGACTTCCAGTGCCTATTTCTGGTGTAAAAGCAAAAATTTTATTGTGATTTGCTGTTTCTCCGTACATCCAATCATCAGAATCACCAGAAGCAGGGTATAAATCTGCTGCCAATTGATTCAGCATTGTATTTTGTGAAACCATAAAATCGGAAATCGCCACATAAGTAGCATCATCAGGTGTTGGGCGATTTACATCAAAACCAAAAGGATACAATAATAAATCACTATAAGAATGGTTATTTAATGCCAATTTAAAATCGTGCTGTTCAACAAACCATTTCATGGCTTGATTTTCTGGTTCTGAAAACGAACCAGTTCCACAATAAGTTTCGCTATTGGTATTAAACGAAATACCTGTTGTTCCCCAAACTGGTCCATTCGCTCCATCAGTATAATCGTAATTTCGATTGTTATCTACACCAAAATCTCCATTACCATGGTTTCTTCTGTTTTTTCGCCACATTCCACCACCATTAGGGTCGGTTGACTCATTGTATAAATATCCATCAGGGTTAACAAAAGGAACAAAATACAATTCGGTGTTGTTTAATATAGCTTGTACTTCGGTATTGGTGGCATAATTTTCTAACAAATACCACATATAAAATACCAATTGTTGAATAGAAATTGGTTCTCGAGCATGATGTATTGCATCATACAACACTTCAGGTTCTGTTTCATCAATGTTGGGATTGTCAGACATTCTTACCCAATATAAATTTCTGCCTTCAGAAGTGGCGAAAGTGCTTATTGGAGCTCTTGCTGTAATTAAATTTGGATACAACAACGTCATGCTATCAATTTCTTGCATTACTTCACTATAAGTTAAAAACCCACCCATAGAGCCATGATTGTAGTTGTTGGGTATTGCATAAGTTGAATTACTAGAGCCAGAGCAAGAACTATTTTTATCTATCGAAGATTTTTGGTTAGATGAATTTCTTTCTTGGTAGAATTTTTTTACATCATCTATCAAGATTTCTACCTCAATTCCTAAATTTTTAGCAATATCCAACTCATCTGAAGAAAAATCACATTCAATAAAAACACCTTTTTTGTGTTTACCATGTTCCATAGGAACGCCATTTTGAATTAACAACTGAAAATTTTCAGGAGTGTTATAATAAATCCGTGCTTTACTGTATTTTACGGTTTGCTTTTGCGAAAAAACAGTTATGGATAAGAAGATTAAAATAAATAGATAGAAGTGTTTCATAATAGTAGGATTTAATTTATTCCCAATGTGTTTGATTAATTTCTTTAACGTAGTCTAAATTAGCAATTTTACATAAGATAAGGCGAAAATCTGAATGAAAAGTATTTCCCATTATTAGAAAGCTATCGGCACCACATTTTGATTTACCTGTTGATGGCACATTTTTTAAGGTTAAATCTATTGCTAAAACCTCTGCTAAATAAACCTGATTATTTGGAATACAGAATTCATAATCTACCGAAACTTTCCCATTTTCATTACCTAAAAGTCCTTTGTCATCTAGTTTAGAGATATCAAATTTAATTTTTTCTGAATGACAATTTTTAACACTACTTTTTTCTACAGTTTTACAAGAATAAAATATCAATAATACAAGAAGGGTAACAAATTGAAATAGGAAATTTTTCTTTTTCATATGTATATTTTTATTATTCGTTCATTTCTATTGTAAGTTAAAGTACTCATGAGCTCACTTCGTTCGGTTGTTTTTTATATGTCATCCCGATACTCGGGACAAGTTAATGGAATCGCCATGTGAAAGATTCATCGGTGTTGGTGAGGATTTTGCTCATGGCTTATTTCATATCAAACAACTTTGCCATTTAAAATAATTGTTTCAATAGTATTGGAGCCAAACGAATAGGGTAGAAATGAATATGAAGGTATTTTTTTAGTGATGAACATGTTGGCTTTTTTGCCAATAGCAATACTGCCATGTGTGTTAGCTAATCCCATTGCATAAGCTGCATTGATAGTTGTTGCATTAATGGCTTCTTCTGGAGTCATTTTAAGTTGTGTACATGCTAATGATAAAACAAAATTCATATTACCAGACGGAGATGAACCCGGATTGTAATCGGAAGCCAAGCAAATTGGAAGATTTTTGTTCATCATTTTTCTTGCAGGTGCATAAGGAATGTTAAGAAAAAAAGAACAAGAAGGTAATAAAGTCGGCATCACTTCTGAATTTTTTAAATCTTCGATGTCTTTTTCTGTCATCACTTCTAAGTGGTCAACCGAAAGTGCTTTATTTTTTATTCCCACTTGTATTCCTCCTATTGAAGTAAACTGGTTGACATGAATTTTTGGTGTTAATCCTGCCGCAATTCCTGCTTGTAAGATTTGATTTGTTTCTTCTGGTGTATAGTAATTAGTTTCACAAAAAACATCAATAAAATCTGCTAACTTTTCATTTTTAATAACTGGTAACATTTCATTGATGATTAAATCGATATATGCTGCTCTATTTTTTTGATATGCTAAAGGAATGGCATGAGCTCCTAAAAAAGTAGCCTTAATGGTCAACTCGCTTTTTTGCTGTAATTTTTTAATTACTCTAAGCATTTTTAATTCACCCTCCACACTTAATCCGTACCCACTTTTTATTTCTACTGCTCCAGTTCCTGTTCGTTTAATTTCTTCTAACCGTTCCCATGCTGAATTAAATAAATCTTCTTCAGAAGTGTTTTGTAACTTCTTTGCAGAGTTTAAAATCCCGCCTCCTTTTTTTGCTATTTCTTCATAAGTTAATCCGTTAATTCGGTCAACAAATTCTTCTTCTCTGCTCGCTGCGTAAACTAAATGAGTATGTGAATCACAAAAAGAAGGAAAAACTGATTGTCCTGTTGCATCAATAATTTCTAAGTCGCTCCAATCGGTTACTCCTGGAAAATTATCCATTTCTCCGAAGCCAGTAATATTATCATCATCAATGGATAACCAAGCATTTTTTAGAGTTGGCAAACAACTCATTTCTTTC
>PFUQ01000036.1 GCA_002790175.1 Flavobacteriales bacterium CG_4_9_14_3_um_filter_32_8 | reverse complement strand
CTATTGCAAAAAAATATAACGTAGTCAGATTGTTTGTTATCTTTGCTCCCATTGGGTATATACTGCTTCATCCGTCAGCTGAAGGAATCCAGATAGTGTTTCAAAAATTTTCATTGTCTCTAAAAAACTATGAAAATTTTGATGTAAATCAATTTTTAGAACCCACCTTAAGATAATCCAGAAATTTTTCCATTTTCATCGATATCCATAAATTCTGATGCAGGAGTAGCTGGTAAACCAGGCATTCGCATCATATCTCCTAATATTGGAATAACAAAGCCAGCACCTGTAGCCAATTCAAATTCTCTTACATTTACGGTAAAACCTCTAGGTCTTCCAAATAAGGTATCAATATCTGATAATGATTTTTGAGTTTTTGCCATACAAACTGGTAAACCTTGTAAACCTAATTCATCTATTTTTTTAAGATCATTATTTGCCATTTTAGAATATTCAACACCATCTGCACCATAAATTTCTTTTGCAATTCGTTCAATTTTTTCTTTAATGGTTAAATTCCAATTGTAAAGTGGCATAAATTTATTAGTTCCAGATTCTACTTCTTTTACAACTGCTTCTGCTAAATCAGTCATTCCAGCACCACCTTTTGCAAAACCGTGAGCTAAAATGGCTTGAATGCCCATTTTTTTACATTTGGTTTGAATTATTTTAATTTCTTCTTCCGTGTCGGTAGGAAAGGAGTTGATAGCAACCACAGGGTTTAAACCAAATTTCTTACAATTTTCGATGTGTTTTTCTAAGTTTTCAAAACCTTTGGTAACACGGTCAATATTTGGGGTATTATATTCTTCTTTTTTAGCTCCACCATGATGACGCAATGCTCTAATTGTGGCAACCAACACCAATGCTTTTGGCTTTAATCCTGCAGAAACACATTTAATGTCTAAGAACTTTTCTGCTCCTAAATCAGCACCAAAACCTGCTT
The DNA here is from genome assembly GCA_002790175.1 of Flavobacteriales bacterium CG_4_9_14_3_um_filter_32_8. Classification (GTDB taxonomy): domain Bacteria; phylum Bacteroidota; class Bacteroidia; order Flavobacteriales_E; family Vicingaceae. The sequence continues at coordinate 12,712 of PFUQ01000036.1, read as the reverse complement.
CTGTAACCACATAATCGGCTAAAGTAAGTCCCATTTTTGTGGCGATAATGGTATTTGTTCCTTGTGCAATATTTGCGAATGGACCGCCATGTATAATGGCAGGGTTTTTCTCTAATGTTTGGACAAGGTTTGGTTTAATGGCATCTCTTAGTAAAATAGCCATTGCATTTTGAGCTTTCAAATCCCTTGCATAAATTGGTTTTCTATCATAAGTATATCCAACAAAAATATTACCCAATTTCTTTTTTAAATCTAAAAAATTCTCTGCCATGCATAAAATTGCCATAACTTCGGAAGCAGGTGTGATGTTAAAACCGTCTTCACGAGGAACGCCGTTGGCAATTCCTCCTAAGCCAATAATAATATGCCTGAGAGCTCTATCATTCATGTCCATTACCCGTTTCCATACTATTGTTCTTGGGTCAATTCCTAAATTTTTTGTTTTATTTTGAATATTGTTGTCTATTAATGCAGCTAATAAATTATTGGCTTTTTCAACAGCCGAAAAATCCCCCGTAAAATGTAAGTTAATGTCTTCCATTGGAACAACCTGAGAATAACCACCGCCTGCAGCTCCACCTTTAACACCAAATACAGGACCTAAAGAAGGTTCTCTGAGAACAACGATGGCTTTTTTACCAATTTTATTTAACCCTTCGGTTAATCCAATAGATGTGGTAGTCTTACCTTCTCCAGCAGGAGTAGGGGTTAAGGCTGTAACTAAAACTAAATTACCTTTAGCAACTTTGGTTTTATCAATAATACTTAGTGGTAACTTCGCTTTATATTTTCCATACAATTCAAAATCATCTCGATTTATTCCTAGTTTTTTTGCGATGTCGGTAATGTGTAACATCGTATTTTCTTGAGCAATTTTAATATCAGATGGGAATTTTTTTTCAGCCATAATTTTATCAATTAATTATTTGATGACCAAAAGTAAAAAAAATAGATAACGAAGGAGCATCGAATGTAAATAAGTTTTACAGCTTAAGTTTTTTTGAAAAAAAATGGTATTTTTATCCAGCTAAAGTTTGTTGGCATTAATATTGGTTTCCTTCAGAAAATAAATCTAATCTAAAATTTAAAATCATGAATAAAAAAACAATTTACTTTGCAGCATGTTTGATGTTGTTTTCAATTGCCCAGGTTTCAGCCCAAAACTGGAAAGAATTAAAAAAGAAAGCGAAAGAAAAGGCTGGAGAAGTTCAAAAAACTGGTTTACCTGCTGCTGGATTATCAGAGGCAGAAGTTGGTGAAGGATTAAAAGAAGCCTTGAACCAAGGTGTTAGTAAAGGGGTGACGCAATTGAATAAAAAGGATGGTTATTTTAAAGACCTTCAAATAAAAATACCGATGCCAGCCGAAGCCAAAAATGTAGAAGAAAAATTAAGAAGCTTAGGTCAAGGAGAAAAAGTGGATGCTGCCATTGAAAGTATGAATCGTGCAGCAGAAGATGCAGCAGCAGGTGCCAAAGATATTTTTGTAGTTGCCATTAAAGAAATGACGTTAACCGATGCTATGAGCATTTTAAAGGGGGAAGATGACGCTGCCACGAAATACTTAAATAAAACTACATATAATGAACTGACTAAAAAGTTTAAACCAGTTATTAAAGTTTCATTGGATAAAGTAGGGGCAACAAAACATTGGAGTACTGTATTTGGTTCTTACAATAAAATTCCTTTAGTTAAAAAGGTAAATCCAAATTTGGAAGATTATGTTACCGAAAAAGCATTAAACGGACTTTTTATACAAGTTGCAAAAGAAGAACTTAAAATTAGAAAAGACCCTGCAGCTCGAGCAACAGATTTACTTAAAAAGGTATTTGGAAATTAATTCTTAAACCAAAAATAACGAAGAACTTAGCGAAGCAATCTCATGAAAACCTTTAGAAAAAAATAAAAGTTTTGAATAAATCGGACATTAATAGATAGACTCTAAAGGGGTAAACCAATCGCCATTACAACGCATTACTTGTTCAATAATATCTCTTACACAACCTTTTCCGCCATCTTTATCAGAAATGTAGTGAGCAATTTCTTTAATTTCTAAAGCAGCATTTTTAGGGCAGGTAGCAACACCACATTCCTTCATGGCGTAATAGTCTGGAATGTCGTCGCCCATGTAAAGCACATTTTCGGGCTTAATTTTTTTATCCTTAAAATATTGATGAAGCACAGCTACTTTATCTTTAACTCCAATAAATATATCGTTAATACCCAAATAATTAAAACGATGCAAAACAGAATTGGAATGACCTCCAGAAATAATGGCAATGTTGTATCCTTTTTTTAAAGCCATGGTTATGGCTAAACCATCTCGAATATTCATAGTGCGGAGTTGCTCTCCCTTTTCGGTTACAAAAATACTTCCGTCAGTTAAAACGCCATCTACATCAAATACAAAGGAATTAATTTTGGGTAAAAGTTCTTTAAAATTTGCCATCAGCTATTTTTAATAATATTTTTGGTGATGAGTTGATAAATTTCTTGATACGCTGGTAAATCTGCCAATAATTCAAGATGTTTTTTAATCACTGCTTCATCCCTTCGTTTGGCGGGTCCTGTTTGCATTGCTTTTGGTGTATTTTTTTGAATTTTTTTTGCAGTTTCTAAAATTACAGATTTCAAAATATCAAAATCAATGTCGTTTTTTCGAGTAATATCATTGGCTATTTGGTACATGTAATTGGTAAAGTTACACGCAAAAACAGCTGCTAAATGTAATTTTTTACGTTGTTCGGAATTAATGAGATATACATTTTCAGATAAGGACTCCGCAAGTGCTACCAATCTTTTCTCTGTGATTTTAGTATTGGCTTCAATACAAAAAGGAACATGAAACATATTTACCTCTTTTTCTTTCGAAAATGTTTGTAAAGGATAAAAAATTCCATAATTATCAAAACCTTTTAAATTTTCAATAGAAACACTACCCGAAGTATGAACAACTAATTTATTTTTAAAAGGAAAATTTCGAATAACATCTTCAATTAAATCATCTTTTATACAAATAATATAAATATCACTTTTATCAGAAATTTGTGCTAAATTATTTGTTGCACTCGCATTAAATTTTGAAGCTAAAAGGGTAGCATTTTCTATAGTTTTGCTATACACTTCATGAATAACGAAACCTTTATGAAACAAGTTGGTTGATAAGTGAGTTGCCAAATTTCCTGAACCTATAAATGTTATTGATGGTATGAATTCCAATTAATTTTTTGAGTTTAATTTATGGTAAAAATAATTATTTTAGTTGGCAAAAAATAGACGACATTCACTTCATCATTATTTTTTTTGTTATCAACTTGTTTAAAACTTATTTTCATCAGTTGTTTGCAAATCATACTATTTACTAAATTTCGGTCATATTAAATGAATTCAAAAATAAAATGATGGATAATTTAGTACTACAAGTGCTCTACAAGAACATATTAACTTGTCCAAATTGTGGAGCAACACAACCTGTTAAAATGTTAGCACTAGAGGTTCGTAGTGTCTATCAATGCAACGCTTGTAAAAAAATAATACAAGCACATGCTAATGAATGTTGTATTTATTGTGAATATGGAGAGGTAAAATGCCCTTCAGAGCAAGTGAAATGGAATTAATTTTGATTTTATAGTCGCCAATAAATTTTTAATTCATCTTTTTTTAGACCATAGAACAGTTTTCTTGAATGGTCTTTCCATAATTTCTTTTAAAATATACTCCTAACGAATTTATTGTGCTTAAATTTGCACCCCACTTTTTAAAATACATGTCAGAAATAACAGAAGAACTTATTCTACCGAAAGAGAAAAAAATACTTTATGAGTATCAAAAAAAAGGAATGGATAAGATTTTTGATACCCTAAAAGAAGCTCCAGAAAATTATAATTTATTGTATCAATTGCCAACAGGAGGAGGGAAGACGGTTATTTTTTCTGAAATTACGAGAAGGTATATTTCCAACACTCAAAAAAAAGTATTGATATTAACACATAGAGTTGAGTTGTTAAGCCAAACATCAACGATGCTAGAGGAGTTTAATGTAAAAAATAAAATCATTAACAGCGATATTAAGGAATTACCCAACCAAAAAGATTATATGTGTTTTGTGGCAATGGTAGAAACATTAAATAACCGATTGCAAGATGAAATGATAATTTTAGAAAATATTGGTTTAGTAATTATCGACGAAGCCCATTATAACTCATTTAGAAAGCTATTTCATTATTTTGAAAAATGTGTGATATTAGGTGTTACGGCTACACCATTAAGTTCCAACATTAAACTTCCAATGTATGAGAACTATAACAAGTTAATTGTTGGAGAATCGATTTCGTACTTGGTAAAGAATAAATATTTATCTAAACCCATTACCCATTGTTATGATGTTGGACTAAGTTCCTTAACTATTGGAGTTAATGGCGATTATACTGTTCGTTCTTCAGATCAGCTTTATGGAGATTTTCCCATGCTGCAAAAATTACTTTATGCTTACGAAGAAAAATCGTTAGGCAAAAAAACACTTATTTTTAATAGTGGAATTGAAACATCGCAATGTGTTTATGAAGTTTTTAAAAAAGCAGGTTACGAAATAAAACATCTCGACAATAAGAATTCACCTAGCGAAAGAAAAGAAATTATTGAATGGTTTAAGCATAAACCCGATGCAATTTTAACTTCTGTTGGTATTTTAACTACAGGTTTTGATGAGCCAACTGTAGAAACAATTATATTGAACAGAGCCACAAAATCATTAACCTTATATTTTCAAATGATAGGTCGTGGTTCTCGTATTCTTCCTAATAAAGATACTTTTACGATACTTGATTTAGGAAATAATGTAAAAAGATTTGGTCATTGGAGTGGAAGTATAGATTGGAATGAAATATTTATTTCTCCCGATTTTTACTTACAAAATATAACTCCAGACGATGAGATTGAACGAAATTTTAAATATGAAATGAATGATGAACTTCGTTTAAAATTTATAAAATCAGCAGATATTAGTTTTGATGTGGATGCTGAATTTAAAAAATTAAAAGCAGCAGGATTAAGGTCTAAAGTTGTTTTGGATCGCTCTATCGAACAACACTCAAAAATGTGCATCGAAAACAGTACAGATATAAAAAATGCAAGAGAACTTGCTAGTTTATTGACAGAAGACATTGTTTATCGAATTAGAAAGTATTCTTATTGTATTTGTAAAAGTACAGAGAGTTACTTAAAATGGTTAAAAGAGGAGTACGAACGTAAGTTAGATTTAAGTTTTGTTCAGAAATAATATTTTAATCGACTTTAATAAACTTGCCCCAGCTTCTTTTTTTTGATGTTAAATTGGTCAATTTATACACATAGGTGTTCGGCTTAAATTGCTTTGCATTAATAGTCACTTTATCAGCTGTAATATTTTCTTTAGTCAAAATAGGTTTGCTATGGATGTCATATACTGCCAGTTGAAAAATTCCTACATCAGGATTTTCAAATTCAATAGTAAAACTTTCAGTCACAGGATTAGGATAGATTTTTGATTTAATAGGTTTAAAACGAGTCTCAGACATTCCTTCAACAAATTCATAAAAACAAATGTCATCATAAAGAAGTCCAGGTAAATTTTCATAAATACTATCGGAAGTAAACGAAAATCGGTATAATAAAGTGTCACCCAATTGAATATTAAAAACAGAACCATTATCAGCCAATAAAACATCAAAAAATGAATAAAAATTTCCAGAATTTCCTGTCAATATAGGCTTAGCAGAATACCAACTTATACTAGAACTATACGCAGTATCATTAATAATATCAATCCAAGTAGAACCATTATCTGGTGAAAATTCGATTTTTCCATAATCTTTTAAAGAGTCTGATTTTACTAAGTAATTTCCTGTAAGCATTTTCATTCCATAAAAATCACCATATGAAGCTAAATTTTGTATAATAAATGATGAATAATTGTTTGTTGGATAAGGATTGATGGTGTCAGTTATAATCACATTAGTATTAATACTATTGGTATCAATTAACGATTTATGAACATTGCCAATTTGCCATATATTTAGAGCGTTCACCGTATCAATGGTTAAGTGATTGGAGCATAAAGTATCTTCAAAATTTAGGCAATAACTATCGCAGTTCGATTGACAGTATGTTAACTCAACATTAAGGAGCAAGAGAATTACAAATAATTTTTTCATGGTTTAGAAATTTTAATAAATTTTTATTTAAAAAACGAAAGTGCCTAAAGCTAGTGTTCTTTTTTTCAAAGGTAACTTTTTTATAATAATTTTTCAATTAAGTATTTTTTTGGTATGATACAGCTACTATTTTCGTTAAAATAATTTCTTATTGAGAAAAATCATTTTTTTTTAAGGGTATTATTGTTAGTTTCGTTGTCGGAAAAAAGGTAATCAAAAATAAATATAATTCATTATGAAAATATTAGTATGTATAAGTAAAGCACCTGATACAACTTCCAAAATTACATTTACAGATAACAATACCAAGTTTAATGAAAGTGGAATACAATTTATTGTAAATCCTTTTGATGAATGGTATGCTTTAGTGAGAGCGTTGGAAATTAAAGAAGCTGGAGGAGGAACGGTTACTGTTATCAATGTTGGAAGAGCGGATAGTGAACCAATAATTAGAAAAGCATTAGCAATTGGTGCGGATGATGCTGTTAGAATTGATGCTGATGTTAATGACGCTTTATATGTAGCCAAACAAATATCTAATTATGCGAAAGATCAACATTATGATATGATTCTTTGTGGTAAAGAAACCATTGATTACAATGGTTCTCAATTGGCTGGTATGGTTTCTGAATTAATGAATTTACCTTATATTTCTTTAGCTTCTAAATTAGATATGAATGGAAATACAGCAACCATAGAGCGAGAAATAGAGGGAGGTACTGAAATTGTAGCAGTTGATACTCCATTTGTGTTGAGTGCAGCAAAAGGAATGGCAGAAGCTCGAATTCCTAATATGAGAGGGATTATGTCTGCTAGAACTAAACCATTAACAGTTTTAGCCGCTTCAGAAGCAACAAATATTACTTCCATAAAAGGATTTACGTTACCTCTTGCAAAATCAGGTTGTAAATATGTGGATGCAGAAAACGTAGAAGAATTAGTGAATCTATTACACAACGAAGCTAAAGCAATTTAATTTAATATCAAAAAAAAGAAAAAATGTCAGTTTTAATATACGCAGATATCAATAACGGAGTATTAACAAAAAATGCTTATGAAGCAGCAAGTTATGGTGCACAAGTAGCAAAAACAACAGGAACAAATGCAATTGCTATTGTTACAGGAACTGCTGCTGGATTAGAAAAACTAGGAAATTTTGGAGTAACAAAAGTTTTACATGTTGCAGATGCTAGTTTAGATAACTTTGATGCTCACAAAATTGCAGCAGTAGTTGCTCAAGCAGCAAAAGCAGAAAGTGCTACAGTAATTGTTTTTCCTCACGACTATGCAGGAAAAGCCATAGCACCAGTATTATCTGCTAAGTTAGATGCAGGCTTAGTAACAGGAGCCCTTGCATTACCTAATGGAAATGTAGTAAGAAAAACTGTTTTTTCCGGGAAGGCTTTTGCAGATGTAGAAATTAATTCAGCCATAAAAATTATATCAGTTTTACCTAATTCAGTTGATAAACTAGAAACAGGAGGAAGTGCAGAAATAACTGCTTTTTCAGCAGAAATACCAACTTCACGAATTACCGTTAAAGAAATTAAAAAAGAATCTACCGAATTATCGTTAACAGAAGCTGATATAGTTGTTTCGGGAGGTAGAGGACTTAAAGGTCCAGAAAACTGGGGAATGATTGAAGAATTAGCACACTTATTAGGAGCAGCAACAGCTTGTTCAAGACCTGTTGCTGATATAGATTGGAGACCTCACCATGAACATGTTGGACAAACAGGTTTAGCAATTCGACCAAATTTATACATTGCCATTGGAATTTCTGGAGCAATACAACATTTAGCAGGAGTTAACGGAAGTAAAATTATTGTGGTTATCAATACCGACCCAGAAGCTCCTTTCTTTAAGGCTGCCGATTATGGTATTGTTGGCGATGCTTTTGTAGTTGTACCTAAATTAATAGCAGCTGTAAAAAAGTTAAAATCGGCATAATAAAAAAATAACTAACTTTATAGAAGGAAATTTTACCTTTTTTATTCAATGGATAAAATAGAATTAGAAATAATAGGTCTTTCATACAGCCAAACACAAACAGGTGCCTATGCACTTGTTTTAGGAGAAAAAGGTGGAGCAAAAAGAAGATTACCCATTATTATAGGAGGTTTTGAAGCACAAGCAATTGCCATCGAATTAGAATCAATGACTCCAAGCCGACCTTTAACACATGATTTGTTTAAAAGCTTTGCTGATATTTATGCTATAACAATTAAAGAAATTATTATTTATAATTTAATAGAAGGTATTTTTTATGCCAAATTAATTTCAGAAAAAGAAGGACAAGTTGTTGAGATTGACACCAGAACATCTGATGCCATTGCTTTAGCTGTTCGATTTAAATGCCCTATTTATACCCATGAGTTTATTTTAGCAAGTGCTGGAATTATTTTAGATGACATTCGTGAAACTGATGATGATTTAGATAAAGAATTGGATACTATCGAAGATGAACTTGCTTCATCAACTAGAGATACTGGAAAAAAATTAAGTTATAAAGATTTACCTATTGAAGAATTAAATAAAAGATTGCAAGATGCTATAGAGAACGAGAACTACGAAGAAGCATCTAAAATTAAAATAGAATTAGATAGACGTAACGCAAATTAATTTTTATTTAATATCTCATTACCAATACTTTAATTACTAAAAAAAAATTGTTTAGCTATCATTTTCTTTTTTGATATAGCATCAATTCGCACACAATAAACAATTTAATTACTATTATTGGAAACAAAGTGTCTCGTCCTGAAATAGGTTTACATAAAAAAATCAATTTCCATTTCCTTTTGATGCATAACCTACTAAACGGTCGTAGTTATCGTTTAATTCTCTATGGTAAACCAAAATGGTATAATTGTTTTCTGTTTCGTAATGCGAACCTTCAATAACTGATAAATCGCCTGTATTTTTTGAAGCATCTTTTACAAAACAATAGGCATAATTGTAGTAACCTTGTTTTAGTAATATTTCTTTCTTATATTCTTGTTTTAGGGTGTCGTAAGTAAGTTTTAATTCTTCTTTAAATTTCCAATCGCTAAACTTACCAAACAAATACAAATTTCCATTTTGGATGGGTGGAGCGTAAGGTAAGGTGAAATGTACCTTTACATAGTCGGCATCAATTTCACTATCTGAACCTTCGTTTTTTTTAATGATAAAATTACCATTCAAATCGGGCATCGAATAATATTGTTTAAAAGAGCGTTGCTCGTCTGGTAAAACATAAACATGCTCTAATTTATCTTGCTGTTCGAATTGAATATTTTTTATTCGGATAGTTTGGTATTTAATGCTTTTGATATCTATTTCTCTAAATTCATTATTGGCATCAAACACATTTTCACCGTTATCAAAATTGTAATCCAACTCACTATCTTTAATGTATTTTGGTTTTAAACCAGTAATGGCATTATCCCAACGATAATTTTGCATCAACACCACATTTAGTTTTCCAAAAGGATTAGGGACATCATATCCTTCGTGGTTTATTTTAAAGTCGATTTCTTGTCTATAATAGCTTTCGTTAACATCTGTTGCCCTTTTAATATCCATGGTGATAGCTACTTTATTTTCAAAAACCATAAAACGTTTTGTTAAAATAGGATGTTCGGCATCATTTACAGGATATACTTTAAGGATATAATTGCCCGATTTGGTAATCTTCATGTTTTCATTGGGAAATAAAATGTTGTAGTGAGTATAAGTAATGTCAGTATTCCTAGAGTAGTTAAAATCAAAAATTTCATCTTCAAAAAAGCCTTCTAAATATTCGTTTTTTTCTAGAGCGGAAGGCTCCCAGTTTCCGCTACAATGAATAACAGTAAAATGGTAGGAATTATTTTCTCTTCTTAAATCGTCAAAACTGAGTTTAAGGTACTCTCCACCATCTAAATTAATAATGGGATAAGTTAATTCGGAGCGAGTGTTATAAAGCAGTACTGATTTAATACTATCATCATAAATAAAATCGTCGTAACGCATAAATTTTTCAATGGCATAATCATCATCCAAAAAATGACTAAAATCATTTTTAACAAATGAGCTAAGCATAATAAACACAATACCTAAGAGTATGATTGTAATAGAGAGTAGCTTTCTCATAAATATACTATTTAGGGGTAAAATTACGATATTGAACTTAGCTAATTAACATCTTGTCTATTTTAATAAATAATTCTTTAAAAATTTGTTTGAAACGTCATTCCGTTTTCTACATTTGTCCTCAAAATCACGAAAAATAGTAATATGTCAAAAGACGTAAAAATTCGTAAAGGCGTAAACATTAAATTAAAAGGTGTTGCCGAAAAATTATACACAAATCCTGCCAATGTTTCTGAAATAGTTTTAAAACCGAGTGACTTTCCTACGTTAACTCCAAAACTATTGGTTAAAGTTGGCGATAAGGTAAAAGCTGGAACCCCATTGTTTTTCGACAAAGAAAACGAGAAAATTTTGTTTACCTCACCAATTAGTGGTGAAGTAACCGAAATTAACCGAGCTGAGAAAAGAAAAATTGTTACTATAAAAGTAACATCCGATGGTCAAAATTTATATGAATCATATACTCAAGCAGACCCTAGTTCATTAACGAAAGGAGTTATTTTAGAAAATTTATTAAAAAGTGGTGTATGGCCCTTAATTCGTCAACGTCCTTATGATGTAATAGCAAATCCTAACATTACACCAAAAGCTATTTTTATTTCGGCTTTTGATTCTGCACCATTAGCCCCTGATTATGATTTTATAACCCATGGTCATGATGAAATTTTTCAATATGGATTAAACGCATTAGCTAAATTAACCGAAGGCAAGGTACATTTGAATATTAGTGGAGATGAAAATACCGATAAGGCTTTTTCTAACGCAAAAAATGTTCAAATCAATAAATTTTTTGGACCACATCCCGCAGGAAATGTTGGTATTCAAGCTCATCATATCGAACCGGTTAATAAGGGGGAGGTAATTTGGGTATTGCGAGCCTTAGATGTATTAACCATTGGTAAATTGTTTAAAGAAGGTAAATACGATGCATCAAGAACCATTGCTTTTGTAGGCTCTAAAGTAAAATCACCAAAATATGTTAGAACCGTAATTGGAGCTAATATTTCAGATATTATTAATGGAAACGTAGAAGAGGGTGGAAGGTTTATTAGTGGAAATCCATTAACTGGAACTCAAATTGCAGCAAACGGACATTTAAGTTATTACGATTACCAATTAACGGTTATTCCAGAAGGTGGAAACAATCAATTTTTTGGTTGGATAATGCCAGGTTTCGATAAATTTAGTTTATCACGAACATTTAGCTCGTGGTTAACTCCTGATAAAGAGTACGATTTGAATACCAATAAAAATGGTGAAGAAAGGGCTTTTGTAATGACAGGTCAATACGAAAAAGTTTTTCCTATGGATATTTACCCCGTTCATTTGGTAAAAGCCATGATTACCGAAGATATTGATAACATGGAAAAATTAGGTGTTTATGAAGTAGCACCAGAAGATTTTGCACTTTGTGAATACGGTTGTACTTCAAAAATTGAAACACAAAAAATTGTAAGAGAAGCGTTAAACCTAGTTAAGAAAGAATGTAGTTAATAAGTTTCTGGTTTCAAGTTCACAACAACCCGAAACAAGAAACTCGAAACCTGAAACAAGAAACATAAAACTAAAAATGGAAGCATTAGAAAAATTCATGCAAAAAATCAAACCGAAAGCCGACGGGAAATTCCCTTTAGCTCATGCGGTTTGGGATGGAACTTATACCTTTTTATTTGTTCCAGGACATACAACACACAATGGTACACACATTAAAGATGGTATAGATTTAAAAAGAACCATGATAATGGTGGTGTTGGCTCTTGTGCCAGCTCTATTGTTTGGTATTTATAATGTTGGACATCAACACTTTTTAGCTACTGGTCAAGTTGTTTTAGGAGACCATGTTTGTAACTTGTTTTGGGGTAAATTCATTTTTGGAGCAATGAAAGTTTTGCCTTTAGTCATAGTATCTTATGCAGTTGGATTGGGTGTAGAATTTGTTTTTGCAGCAATCAACAAACATGCTATACAAGAAGGATTTTTGGTTTCAGGGATGTTAATTCCTTTAATTATGCCAGTTGATGTTCCGTTGTGGATGGTTGCTGTAGCTACCATTTTTGCTGTGGTAATTGGTAAAGAAGTATTTGGTGGGACAGGAATGAATGTGCTAAATGTAGCTTTAGTTACTAGGGCATTTTTATTTTTTGCCTACCCAACCAAAATGTCGGGCGACCAAGTTTGGGTTAGTTTAGGTGGTGAAAAAGCAATTGATGGATTTTCTGGAGCTACACCTTTAGGAAATGCAGTTCAAGGTGGGGTTGATGCTATCCCTAGTTTAATGGATTCCATCATCGGATTTATACCTGGTTCAATTGGAGAAACTTCGGTAATTGCAATTGGTTTAGGAGCATTGCTGTTGGTTATTACTGGAATTGGAAGTTTAAGAATAATGCTTTCGATGTTTGCTGG
>PFUQ01000110.1 GCA_002790175.1 Flavobacteriales bacterium CG_4_9_14_3_um_filter_32_8 | reverse complement strand
TTCATCCATTTCAAGATGGAAATGGACGAATTACAAGAACCATAACTGATATGTTATTAGCTCAATCGGATAAGAGTACACAGCGATTTTATAGTATGTCTGCTCAAATTAGGATAGAAAGAAAAGAATACTACGAGATTCTTGAAAAAACACAAAAAGGAGACCTTGATATATCCGAATGGATAAAATGGTTTTTAAGTTGTCTAATTAATGCATTAATAGCAACCGATAAGATTCTGATACGAGTATTGTTAAAGGCAGATTTCTGGAGCAGAAATTCAAAGACAAGAATTAACGAAAGGCAGAAAAAGGTATTAAACAAATTACTAGATGGATTTGAAGGTAAACTGACTTCAATGAAATGGGCTAAGATTACAAAATGTTCAAAAGACACAGCAATTAGGGATATTAATGACTTGATAAATAAGGATATATTACAAAAAGAGTCAGCAGGAGGAAGAAGTACAAATTATGAATTGAAGATAATGAAATAAAATGCCAGCAGGCACATGCGGTATAAAAAAATGCCAGTTCAGTAGGTTATTCAAGGGTGTAGCCCGCTTCAGCTTTTGTGTAACTGGATAGGAAATCGCCCTGAATCGGCAACAAAAACATACCGCCAATCCGTTATGGGCAACCTTAAAATACAACACGAACCAAACAGACAGACAATTTTGAAACGGATAAAGATAAAAAAAATAGAGGTGAGATAAACCTGTGTTGAACTGCCAGCTCCGATACATCGGAGGAACCAGTTTTTTTTGCACCAACACTATGGAGTTATCGTAAAGTTGATAGCATTTGTAAGCTTCCATTCAATTTGGTTCAATTAATTAAATAAATAATTTGCAATTTTTAACGTTTAGAGTATTCGTATAAAACAAGTTAATGTTATATTTGCCGAATGTTAAAAAATTGGGGTTATCTAATTATCATTATTGCGTTACTAGGATTTGGTTGTAGTAAATACCAAAAGTTGCTTAAAAGTTCGGATATGGACTTAAAATATGAAGCAGCAATAAAATACTATGATGAAGAAAAGTACGAAAAAGCGATGTCTTTATTTGAAGAATTAATTCCATTGTTTAGAGGAACAGAAAGATCAGAGCGAGTTTATTACAGCTATTGTTACTGTAATTTTCAATTGGATTTATAGCCCGCTTCAGCTTTTGTGTAACTGGATAGGAAATCGCCCTGAATCGGCAACAAAAACATACCGCCAATCCGTTATGGGCAACCTTAAAATACAACACGAACCAAACAGACAGACAATTTTGAAACGGATAAAGATAAAAAAAATAGAGGTGAGATAAACCTGTGTTGAACTGCCAGCTCCGATACATCGGAGGAACCAGTTTTTTTTGCACCAACACTATGGAGTTATCGTAAAGTTGATAGCATTTGTAAGCTTCCATTCAATTTGGTTCAATTAATTAAATAAATAATTTGCAATTTTTAACGTTTAGAGTATTCGTATAAAACAAGTTAATGTTATATTTGCCGAATGTTAAAAAATTGGGGTTATCTAATTATCATTATTGCGTTACTAGGATTTGGTTGTAGTAAATACCAAAAGTTGCTTAAAAGTTCGGATATGGACTTAAAATATGAAGCAGCAATAAAATACTATGATGAAGAAAAGTACGAAAAAGCGATGTCTTTATTTGAAGAATTAATTCCATTGTTTAGAGGAACAGAAAGATCAGAGCGAGTTTATTACAGCTATTGTTACTGTAATTTTCAATTGGATTTATTGTATGCTTCAGCTTACCATTTTAAAATGTTTTCTACAACTTATCCTTTAAGCGAACATGCTCAAGAGGCTTTGTTTATGTATGCTTATTCCAATTATTTGTTATCCCCAATACCAACACTAGATGCAACAAACACTAAAAATGGTATTAATGCTTTACAATTATTTATTAATACGTATCCAGAAAATGAATTAGTTGATTCTAGTAATGTGTTAATGGATAAGTTAAGAGTTAAACTAGAAGAGAAATCTTATTTAAACGCTAAGCAGTATTATAAAATATTTCAATACAAAGCTGCTATTATAGCGTTAAACAATACTTTGAAAGAATTTCCAGAATCAATACATGCTGAAGAAATTACTTTTTTGATACTGAAATCCAATTTTTTATTAACAGAAAATAGCATTAAGCAAAAAAAAGTGGAAAGAATTAACGATACTATTGATGCTTATTATACCTTTGCAGATTCTTACAAAGAAAGTAAGTATTTAAAAGAAGCTCAAACTATATTTACAAAAGTGAGCGAAATGAAGAACAAGATTAAAACCGAAAACTTATGACAATGAATTTTAAAAACACCAACGCAGAAGCTTCTACCATTACTAGAAACATGGACGAAATTGAAAATGTAACAGGAAATATATATGAATCTTGTGTTGTAATTGCTAAAAGATCCAACCAAATTGCTGTCGATTTAAAAGAAGAATTAATTGGTAAATTAACTGAATTTGCTTCCACTTCTGATAACTTAGAAGAAGTTTTTGAAAATAGAGAACAAATAGAGATTTCAAGATTTTATGAAAGACTTCCAAAAACTAATGCTATTGCAATTAAAGAATTTTTAGACGACAAAATTTATTATAGAAAACCATCAGACACTGAGGGTGATCTGTAATATTCGTTAAAATGTTGAGCGGAAAAAATATCCTTCTTGGAGTAACAGGAGGAATTGCAGCATATAAAACCGCAAACCTAATTCGATTATTTAAAAAATCAGGAGCCAATGTTCAAGTGTTGATGACTCCTCATTCAAAACAATTTATTACCCCATTAACATTATCAACATTATCAGAAAAACCTGTTTATTCAGATTTTTCTGATGTAAATACTGGCGAATGGAATAGCCATGTTGGATTAGGTGCTTGGGCAGCTATTTTTATAATTGCCCCCGCCACAGCTAATTCAATAGCTAAAATGGCAAATGGCTTGTGCGATAATCTACTTCTAGCAACTTATCTTTCTGCAAAATGTCCAGTTTTTATTGCTCCAGCAATGGATTTAGACATGTACCGACACGCTACAACTAAAGAAAATCTTAAAAAATTACTGAAGATAGGTGTTCATATTATTGATGCTCAAGTAGGAGAATTGGCAAGTGGTTTAGTTGGAAAGGGTAGGATGGAAGAGCCCGAAGCAATACTTGCTGTAATTATTGATTATTTTAAATCGGGATTACCATTAGCTGGTAAAAAAGTGTTGATTACTGCTGGTCCTACTTATGAGCAAATTGACCCTGTTCGTTTTATTGGAAATAATTCTTCTGGTAAAATGGGTTTTGAATTGGCACGTAAAGCCATAGAAATGGGAGCAAATGTTACCCTAATTGCTGGTCCAACTAAATTAACAAGTCCAAGTAATAGTATTCAAAGAATTGATGTAAAATCGGCTGCTGAAATGAATCAGGAAGTACAAAACAACTATAAAAAAGCTGATATTATTATTATGGCGGCAGCTGTCGCAGATTATACACCACTAGTTGTTGCCAGAAACAAATTAAAAAAAACTGAAAAGGAACTTCAAATTCAGTTAATAGCTACTCAAGATATATTAAGTTCAATAGGACAGGTAAAATCCAACAAACAATTATTAATCGGCTTTGCTTTAGAAACCAGTAATGAAATTAAAAATGCAAAAGAAAAATTAAGCCGTAAAAATCTCGATTTAATTGTTTTAAACTCCTTAAATGACAAAGGTGCCGGATTTGAATACGATACGAATAAAGTGACACTAATTGACAAAAACAATAAAGTTGAAAAATGTGAGTTAAAATCTAAGTCAGAAGTTGCTTCCGATATTTTTAATAAAATCATATCTTTACTGTAATTGTATGCGAAACCATATCAAAATAATAGTTGTTTTTCTTTTAGTGTTTTTGTTAACTAACGCAAAGGCACAGGAGTTAAACTGTACTGTTCAAATAAATTCATCTCAAATTCAGGGTTCAGATAAAAGTGTGTATGATGCTATGCAAAAATCTATTTTTGAGTTTATCAATACGCGTAAATGGACCAACAATGTGTATAAAAATTCTGAACGAATAGAATGTACGATATTAATAAACATTACCGAACAGATATCTACCAATGAGTTTAAAGGTACTATTCAAATACAATCTAGACGACCAATATTTAATACTTCTTATAATTCTACTTTATTAAATCACCTTGATAAAGATTTTGAATTTAAATTTAATGAATTTGATCCCCTAATATTTTCAGAAACAACATCGATATCCAATTTAACTTCGGTATTGGCATTTTATGCAAATATTATAATTGCGTTAGATTATGATTCTTATGCATTAAACGGAGGTACTCGCTATTTTCAAAAAGCACAAACAATAGTTAGCAATGCTCAGGGTGGACAAGAAACTGGATGGAAAGCATTTGAAAATGATCGAAATAGGTATTGGTTGGTAGAAAACATGTTACATCAAAATTATTCACCTTTAAGAGAATGTATTTATAAATATCATCGATTGGGTTTTGATGCTATGGCTCAAAATGTACCCAACGCAAGAGCGATTATTTTAAATTCGTTAACACTATTAGACCAAGTGTATGAAAGGAAACCAGGTTCTTTTATCTTGCAAATGTTTTTTAATGCTAAATCGAGCGAAATAACTGACCTATTTATCGAAGCTTTGCCTAAAGAAAAAGCTGATATTACCAATTTATTAAACAAAATTGATCCCAACAATATGAGCAAATATGACCAAATTGTTAAAGGAAAATAAATGTTAAAACATTTATCGATAACGAACTACGCCATCATTGAAAATCTTGAACTTGAGATTAACAATGGATTTACTGTTATTACAGGAGAAACAGGAGCAGGGAAATCAATTTTATTGGGTGCTTTATCCCTCATATTAGGCAATAGAGCAGATATTTCCGTTTTAAATAACAAGCAAAAAAAATGTATTGTTGAAGGAGAATTTACCTTTAATAAAGAAAATTACCTTGAATTTTTTAATAAAAATGAGTTAGATTTCGAACCCACCACTATTTTAAGAAGAGAAATAAGTGAAAATGGCAAAAGCAGGGCTTTTATTAATGATACACCTGTTAGTTTATCCGTATTAAAAGACCTAACTTCTCAGCTAATTGATATTCATTCTCAGCATCAAGTATTAGAAATTCAAGACAATAGATTTCAGATTAATGTAATTGATGCTTTTGCTGAATTAGACCATGAAGTAGCTGCTTATTCTAAAAAATTTAGCACCTATACCGAGCATATCAAACAATTAAATCAATTAATAGAAACGGCTAATACTAAGAGTTCTGATATTGACTACATCACTTTTCAGGTAAAAGAAATAGAAGAACTAGCGTTAAAACCTAATGAGAAAGAAGGTATTCAGGCTGAATTAGAGATTATACTTAATGCGGAGGAAATAAAATCTACCTTAGAAAGTACAAGTAATTTATTAATTCATTCGGAACAAGATTTATTAACCAATTTAAGAAATGTTACCAAACAATTTGTAAAAATAAACCACTGCTCTGAGAAATATAATACCTTGTATGACAGATTATCGAGTGTTATTATTGAATTAGAAGACATTGCCAGAGATGTAGATAAGCTAAATAATAGTTTCGATTTTAACGCCGAGAACTTAATTTATTTAAATGATAGATTAAGTAAAATATTTTCAATCGAACAAAAACATAATTTATCCTCTACAGCAGAAATTCTTAAATTATTAGAAAATCTTAAATTAAAATTACAAGATTCTACTTCTTACGAAGAAAGGATTTTAGAACATAAAGAGATAATTCGACAAGAAAAAGAAGAATTAACTATAATTGCCAATATAATTTCTAAAAAAAGAAAAGACAGTTTTAATGAATTATCCAAAAATATTGTTTCCAATTTAAATCAGTTAGGAATGGCTGATGCTTCATTTATTATTCAGCAAGAGCTACTTCCAGAACTAAGTATTTTGGGCGTTGATAAAATTGATTTTTTATTTTCATCCAATAAAGGTGTTGAACCTAAATCTTTAAATAAAGCTGCTTCTGGTGGGGAATTATCTAGGCTAATGTTGACTATAAAATCTATTTTAGCGAACAATAAAAATTTGGCTACCATTATTTTTGATGAAATAGACTCAGGGGTTTCAGGTGATATTGCAGATAAAATGGCAGTAATTATGAAAAAAATAAGTAATACCATTCAAGTAATCGCAATTACCCACTTGCCACAAGTAGCTGCAAAAGGTGAAACTCATATCAAAATATATAAAGAAAATGTAAATGGGATAACCAAAACATTTTTAACGGAGTTAACCAAAAATGAAAGAATTGACGAATTAGCAAAAATGTTGAGTGGGAAAGTATTGAGTACAGCAGCCATAGAAAACGCAAAAGTTCTCTTAAAAAATGATGATTTAAAATAATTTCTTATTAATTTTAAAGCCTACTTAGGTCAGATTATGCATTATTTAAAAAAATATCATTTAATTTTATTAACTCCTTTATTGTTTCTATTTACAATTTCTGTAAGTAGTTGTGATCCCCATAGAAGTGGGGCTGTTGTTAAACAAGGAGGTGCACCAAGATCGGTAAAATACCATTCAAAACCTGCGTCTGCAAAAAGGGTGAGAAAAAATAAATATTAATCATACATTACTTTTATTTATCCATATATTTGTGCATTAAGTAAAATCAAAAATTGAATATGTCATACAATCTTTTAAAAGGAAAAAAAGGAATCATATTTGGAGCACTAAATGTTGATTCAATTGCATGGAAAGTAGCTTTAAAAGCTCATGAAGAAGGTGCTGAATTTATTTTAACAAATGCTCCAGTTGCCCTAAGAATGGGAGAACTAGATGAATTAGCTAAAGCTACTGGTTCAGATGTCGTTTCAGCTGATGTTACCTCTATGGAAGACCTAGAAAATTTATTTAATAAAACTGCTGAAAAATTCGGGAAAATAGATTTCATTTTACATTCCATTGGTATGTCAGTTAATGTACGTAAAAAAATTCCATATACTGAATCTAATTACGATTTCTATGCCAAAGGAATTGATATCTCTGCCATTTCATTCCACAGAGTAATGAAAATTGCAAAAGAAAAAGATATTATGAATGAATGGGGCTCTATAGTTGCCCTTTCTTATATTGCTGCACAGTTGGCTATTCCTGGTTATAATGATATGTCTGATGCAAAATCATTATTAGAATCTATCGCTCGAACTTTTGGTTATTATTATGGGCTTGACAAAAAAGTGAGAGTTAACACTATTTCTCAGTCACCCACTAAAACTACAGCTGGTAACGGTATTAAAGGATTTAATTCCTTGTATAATTTTGCAAATAGCAATTCACCACTTGGGAATGCTTCTTCTGAAGCATGTGCTGATTATTGCATTACCTTGTTTTCTGATTTAACAAAATATGTAACCATGCAAAATTTATATCATGATGGAGGTTTTTCTAAAACAGCGGTTACCGATAGAACGATGAGTCATTTTGAAGAAAGATAATACAAAAAATTGATACAAAAAAACCATTAAAGATGTCTTTAATGGTTTTTTTGTAACTAAATTCTCCTTATCCTTCTTTATCTTGTTCTACATCAGGATTCTTTTTCTTTTTTTGAGTTTTAGAAATAGAAAAAACCAACTCTTGAGTCACCGTATCAAGTTTAACATTAATGGTATTGCCCTCAGTAAGATTAGATTGAATTATTTCTTCGGCTAAAGGATCTTCAAGGTATTTTTGAATCGCTCTTTTTAATGGGCGAGCACCATAAGCAGAATCATAACCCTTTTCAGCAATAAAATCTTTTGCCTCGTCAGATAAGTTGATGAAATAACCTAGTTCTTCTATTCTTGCATAAAGGCTTCTTAATTCAATATCAATGATTTTCTTAATATCCTCTTTTTCCAAAGAATTAAAAATAACTACATCATCAATTCTATTTAAAAATTCTGGAGCAAAAGCTTTTTTAAGTGCATTGGTAATAACTCCAGCGGTATGTTCATCAGAACTTTCCTTTTTAGCAGAAGTAGAGAAACCAACACCTTGACCAAAATCTTTTAACTGTCGTGAACCAATATTCGAAGTCATGATGATGATGGTATTTTTGAAATTGATTTTTCTTCCCGAACTATCAGTTAATAAACCATCATCTAGTGCTTGTAACAGAAGGTTGAATACATCAGGATGTGCTTTTTCAATTTCATCAAGCAAAACAATAGAGTAAGGTTTTCTTCTTACTTTTTCGGTAAGTTGACCACCTTCTTCATAGCCAACATAACCTGGAGGAGCTCCTACCAAACGAGACACAGCGAATTTTTCCATATATTCACT
Organism: Flavobacteriales bacterium CG_4_9_14_3_um_filter_32_8; assembly: GCA_002790175.1. Lineage (GTDB taxonomy): Bacteria > Bacteroidota > Bacteroidia > Flavobacteriales_E > Vicingaceae. The sequence continues at coordinate 6,022 of PFUQ01000110.1, read as the reverse complement.
CATATCTATTCTAATTAATGCATCTTCACTATCAAATAAATATTTTGCCAATACTTTAGCAAGTTGTGTTTTTCCAACACCAGTAGGACCTAAGAAAATGAAAGAACCAATAGGTTTATTAGGATCTTTTAAACCTGCCCTGTTTCGTTGTATCGCTTTTACAACTTTTTTAACAGCCTCTTCCTGACCAATTACTTTATCATTAATTTCATCATACATTTTACCTAAACGGTCGCCTTCTGCTTGTGCAATTCTTTGAGCTGGTATTCCAGTCATCATAGCAACAACTTCAGCGACATTTTGTTCAGAAACAACTTCCTTATGATTTTTAGTTTCTTCTTCCCATCCTTTTTTAGCTAAATTCAAATCTTCAAGTAGTGTTCTTTCAGTATCTCTAAGTTGGGCAGCTTCCTCATACTTTTGGCTACGTACTACATGATTTTTTTTATCTTTTATTTCTTCTATTTTCTTTTCAATCTCAATAATATTTTTTGGAACTTTTATATTAGTGATATGAACTCTAGAACCAGCTTCATCTAATGCATCGATAGCTTTATCAGGTAAATGCCTATCTGTCATGTATCGATCGGTTAGTTTTACACAAGCAACAATTGCTTCAGGAGTGTAGGTAACATTGTGATGGTCTTCGTATTTTTCCTTTATATTATTAAGAATCTCAATGGTTTCGTTTACAGTAGTTGGATCAACAATCACTTTTTGAAATCTTCTTTCTAAAGCACCATCTTTTTCAATGTATTGTCGATACTCATCAAGAGTAGTAGCTCCAATACATTGAAGTTCTCCTCTAGCTAAGGCAGGTTTAAACATATTAGAAGCATCTAATGATCCTGAAGCACCTCCAGCACCAATGATGGTATGAATTTCATCAATAAATAAGATGATGTCTGGAGATTTTTCCAATTCATTCATTACTGCTTTCATTCTTTCTTCAAACTGACCTCTATATTTTGTTCCAGCAACTAATGATGCCAAATCAAGTGTTACTAATCGTTTTCCAAAAAGAACCCGAGAAACTTTTTTCTGAATAATTCTTAAAGCTAATCCTTCTGCTATTGCAGATTTTCCAACGCCAGGGTCTCCAATTAGTATTGGATTATTTTTTTTTCTTCTACTTAATATTTGCGACACTCTTTCTATTTCTTTTTCTCTACCAACAATCGGATCTAATTTTCCATCTTCAGCATATTTTGTTAAATCTCTTCCAAAATTATCTAAAACAGGAGTTTTTGATTTGGTGGCACCTTTCGATGATCCAGAGCTACCCATAAATCCTTTTCCTGAATCACTACTATCATCATCGTCATCATCATCAGGTGGGTTATTAGGAAATTTAGCTTTAAAGACATCTTCTTCATTAATGTTTAAAATCATCACTTCATCTTTTACCAATTCATAAGTTACATTTAAATCGTGTAATGCATTGGTTGCGATATTGTCCTCACCTTTTAAAATTGAAAGTAGCAAGTGTTCAGTTCCAATGATGTTATTTTTTAAAACTTTAGCTTCTAAGTAAGTTATTTTTAAAACTTTTTCTGCTTGTTTAACGAGTGGAATATTAGAAAGCTGCGTATTAGAACTATTACCAACTTTAGTTGAAGTTTCAATTTTGGTTCTTAATTCTTTTAGGTCAACACCTAAATTAGAGAGAATTTTAACAGCTAATCCGTTTCCTTCTCTAAGGATTCCTAATAATAAATGCTCAACTCCAATGTAATCATGACCTAATCGAAGGGCTTCCTCCTTACTATAAGTGATGACATCTTTTACTTTTGCTGAAAAATTTGCGTCCATAATATTTTATTTAATTACTCTAACATATTAAAATTAGGATTAATTGAATTAATTCAAAAATAAATATATAAGTATTTTCATTAATGATATTAAAATACCTTTTTCAACAGAATTTTGTTAGTAAGTAAGCATTAAAAACCACATAATTTTACGATGATTTTTTGTAATTTCGGAGAACTTTAAAAAAGATAAAATTTAAGGTAAAATAGTAAAGAAAATAAACCAAAAAAATGATAGAAGGAGAAAAAATAATTAAAATTAATATTGAAAAAGAAATGAAATCTGCTTACATCGATTATTCGATGTCGGTTATTGTTTCTAGAGCCCTGCCAGATGTTAGAGATGGATTAAAACCAGTTCATAGAAGAATTTTATTTGGAATGATGGAATTAGGTGTTCGTTCAAATACTCCATTTAAAAAATCGGCAAGAATAGTCGGTGAAGTTTTAGGTAAATATCATCCGCATGGTGATACTGCTGTTTACGATTCAATGGTTCGTATGGCTCAAGAATGGTCGTTAAGATATATGCTGGTTGATGGGCAAGGTAACTTTGGTTCAGTTGATGGAGATAGCCCTGCGGCAATGAGATATACGGAGGCAAGATTAAAGAAGATTGCAGAAGAAATGCTTGCAGATATTGATAAAGAGACAGTAGATTTTACGCTAAACTTTGATGATTCATTAGAAGAACCAACTGTTCTTCCTACAAGAATACCAGCCTTATTATTAAATGGAGCTTCTGGTATTGCTGTTGGTATGGCTACCAATATGGCTCCACATAATTTAACTGAAGTTATTGATGGCACAATCGCCTATATTGACAATAGAGATATTGATATAGAAGGTTTAATGAAATACATTAAAGCCCCTGATTTTCCAACAGGAGGTATCATCTACGGTTATCAAGGAGTAAAAGACGCTTTTGCAACTGGTAGAGGTAGAATAGTAATCAGATCAAAAACAGAATTAGAAGAAACCAGTTCAGGTAGGTTTAGAATTATTATTTCAGAAATTCCATATCAAGTTAATAAAGCTGATATGATTAAAAAAACTGCTGATTTAATAAATGAAAACAAAATTGATGGAATATCTGATATTCGTGATGAATCCGATAGAAATGGTATGCGAATAGTTTATGAACTAAAAAGAGATGCTATTCCAAATGTTGTTTTAAATAATTTATTTAAACATACCGCCTTACAATCTTCTTTTAGTGTCAATAATATTGCTTTAGTTAAAGGTAGACCAGTTGTTCTTAATTTAAAAGATATTATCGTTGAATTTGTTGAATTTAGACATGAAGTTATTGTTAGAAGAACAAAATTTGAATTAAGAAAAGCTGAAGAAAGAGCTCACATCTTAGAAGGATTAATCATCGCATCGGATAATATTGAAGAAGTAATTAAATTAATTAGAGCTTCTAAAAGTCCGGATGAAGCAAAAGATAAATTAATGGAACGCTTTAATTTAAGTGATATCCAATCTCGTGCTATTGTTGAAATGCGTTTAAGACAATTAACTGGTTTAGAGCAAGATAAATTGAGAGCAGAATACGAGCAAATTATGTTAACAATAGAAGATTTAAAAGATATCTTAGCGAACGAACCTAGAAGAATGCAAATTATAATTGACGAATTAACAGAAATTAAAAATAAATATGGAGACGAAAGAAGAAGTGAGATAGAGTATGCTGGAGGTGATTTTAGCATCGAAGATATGATTCCTGATGAAACGGTAGTTGTTACTATTTCCCACCTAGGATACATGAAACGAACTTCTTTATCCGAATACAAACTTCAAAATAGAGGAGGAGTTGGTTCAAAAGGAACAGCAACAAGAGATGAAGACTTTTTAGAACAATTATTTATTGCTACCACTCATAATTATCTATTAGTCTTTACAGAAAAAGGTAAATGTTTTTGGATGAGAGTTTTCGAAGTTCCAGAAGGATCCAAACAATCAAAAGGAAGAGCCATCCAAAACTTGTTAAATATTGAATCGGATGATCAAGTTTTAGCATACATTAATGTTAAAGATTTAAAGGATCAAGATTATATTAATAACAATTACATCATTATGTGTACGACTAAGGGTGTTATTAAGAAAACTACTTTAGAAGCTTATTCTAGACCTCGTACTAATGGAATTAATGCTATTACTGTTAGAGAAGGGGATAGATTGTTGGAAGCGAGATTAACCTCCGGATCTGACGAAATTATTATGGCACTTAAATCAGGTAAAGCCATTCGATTTAACGAATCTAAAACTCGACCAATGGGACGAAATGCAGCGGGTGTAAGAGGTATTAGATTGGCAAATGAACAAGATGAGGTAATAGGTATGATTACTATTCCCGATGTTACTACTGCTAATGTATTAGTTGTTTCTGAAAATGGTTATGGAAAACGTTCTGGTATAGAAGATTACCGAGTTACGAATAGAGGTGGAAAAGGAGTTAAAACTTTAAATATTACAGAAAAAACAGGAAATTTAATAGCCATTAAAAACGTAACAGATAATGATGATTTAATGATTATTAATAAATCTGGAATAGTAATTAGATTGGCGGTAGCAAACCTTAGAGTAATGGGTAGAGCAACACAAGGAGTTCGATTAATTAACTTAAAAGGAAATGATACCATTGCTGCTGTTGAAAAAATAGAAAAAACAGAAGATGAAGAAGTAATTACGTTAGATGAAAATGGTGATGTAATTACTACAGCTAATCTAGAATCAATGCCTTCAGATGATACTATTTCTGATAATGAAGATTTTGATGAAGAGAATGATGGCAAGGATGTTGATAATAATGATGAAGAATAATTAGTTGCAACAAATAACAAGAAAATGAACACGAAGTCTCACGAATTGAGCGTAGCGAACTCACGAACCGAACAAAGTGAGTTCAGAAACACTTTAAAAACAATAAGCAATATGAGTAATACATACAAAAAAAATAAACACAAATGAGTCATACAAATTACTAAAAATAAAACTTATGAGTAAAAAATATATTTTAGTAGTAACAGCTTTTGTACTTACATCTGCTGTTGAAGCACAAAAAACAAAAGTTCAAAGTGCATATAGTTATAATGAAGCATTTCAAAGAAATGGGAAATGTAGTGAATTAGCTAATGGTGTTGAAGCCATAAATTCTGCCATAGAACACGAACAAACGAAAGAGTGGGCAAAAACATGGTATTATAGGGGTAATATCTATTTTAATTTATTGGCTAGCAATGATCAAGAATGTAAAAAAATTGATGCCAATGCTTTAGAAAAATGTGCTGATTCTTATTTAAAAACTTTAGTATTAAATTTTGTGGATCCTGAATTAAAGAAATTAGATTTACAAAAAGAAGATGGTTCTGATATGATGAAATTTTTTGGTGCTTTACAAAATAAAACAACAAAAGTAGATGATGAAATGTACACTGCTGAAATTAGGGGTAGAAAACTACCAGGTTTAGCAGGTGAATATGCGAATGAAGGAATTAGAAAATTCACGAAAAAAGAGTATAAAGCTGCTCAAGAGAATTTTAGTAAATCGTTGCTTTTAAACCAGTTGGGAGGAAAAATGGATACTGTTATCATGTATAACACTGCTTTAGCTTCAGAATATGCTGGTGATAATGAAGCTGCTAAACAACTGTATGATGCATTAATTATGCTAAAATACAATGTTGATGGTAATGGTGCTGATTTATACAGGTCGATGTCCAAGATATATAAAAAAGAAGGCAATAAAGAGAAAGCAATGGAGTACATTAAGAAAGGTAGGGCTGCTTATCCCAATAATAATAACTTAATTGTGGAGGAGTTAGAAGATTATTTGCAATCTGAAAAGTACGATGAAGCATTACAAAATTTGAATATTGCTATCGGAAATGATGAAAAAAATGAAGTTTTATATTTTGCTAGAGGTACAGTTTACGAAAATTTAAAAGAAAGTGATAAAGCAATATTAGATTATAAAAAGGCATTAGAATTGAAACCAGCATATTACGATGCTGCGTTTAATTTAGGTGCTTTTTATTTTAATGCGGGTGCTGATAAAATTAATGAATCTAATAAACTAGCGTTAAGTGAAACTAAAAAATATGATGAACTAAAAGCAGGGGCAAAAAAAGATTTTGAAGATGCTGTTCCTTTCGTTGAAACTGCTCATAATCTGAAGCCAGAAGATGTTGATACAGGAAATATGTTAA
>PFUQ01000230.1 GCA_002790175.1 Flavobacteriales bacterium CG_4_9_14_3_um_filter_32_8 | reverse complement strand
AGAAATTAATTTTTAGAATCCACCTTAAAGATGAAATAAATAAAGTCATTCAAAAAAAAACAAGAATTAAAGTGTTGATAATTGAATTATGAGTCCAAAAATCACTATAATAAAAGAAGTAAAATGCACTATAGGTACAATTTCTTTAAGAAGTGATAAAATACTAATTTTTAAACCTTTTAATGGCGTTGATAAATGGGAAATGAAAGCTCTTAAAGAAATGTATCATTTATTTATGGAAATTACTGGAGGAGTTCCTCATCTTTATTATTCTGACAATACTAATTTAAAAAGTTTTGGAGCAGAAGAAAGGGCTTATATTTGCTCAACTTTTCACCACTTTGCATTAGCTTGTGCCATTATAGAAAATTCAGCATTAATAAGGTTTCTAACACATTATATGATGTATTTAAACAAACCAAAAATTCCTTTGGCATTATTTAAAAAAGAAGCGGATGCAATTCTTTGGTTAAAATCATTAAAATTCGATTAACGTGAAACCCGATTTCTCCACTATAACATATAATTCTCTGACTAAAATTGAAAAGAAAAATTCTGTTGACAGTTGGTTAACGGCTGAACATATCGCTGTAAAAAATATTTATTCCGCTAAAGATTGTAAAAATTTTGATCATTTAGAATTTGCTGCAGGTATTGCACCCAATTTAAGAGGCCCTTATTCCACCATGTATGTGATGAGTCCTTGGACTATTCGACAATACGCAGGTTTTAGCACTGCCGAAGATTCTAACGCTTTTTATCGTAGGAATTTAGCTGCTGGTCAAAAAGGATTATCTGTTGCGTTTGATTTGGCAACCCATAGAGGATATGATTCCGACCACGAAAGAGTAGTTGGCGATGTTGGCAAAGCAGGTGTTGCTATAGATTCGGTAGAAGATATGAAAATATTATTCGATCAAATTCCTTTGGATAAAATGTCTGTTTCTATGACGATGAATGGAGCTGTAATTCCAATTTTAGCCTTTTACATAGTTGCTGCCGAAGAACAAGGAGTTAAACCCGAACAATTAGAAGGTACCATTCAAAATGATATTTTGAAAGAATTTATGGTACGAAATACTTACATCTATCCACCACAACCTTCCATGCAAATTATTGCAGATATTTTCAAATACACTTCCAAAAATATGCCAAAATACAATTCCATCAGTATTTCAGGATATCACATTCAAGAAGCTGGAGGAACCAATGATATTGAGTTAGCATACACATTAGCAGACGGTTTGGAGTATATAAGGACTGGCATTGCTGCTGGAATGGATATTGACACTTTTGCTCCTCGGCTTTCTTTTTTCTGGGGAATTGGCATGAACCACTTTATGGAAATTGCAAAAATGCGTGCTGCCCGAATGTTGTGGGCAAAAATTGTAAACCAGTTTCATCCTAAAAATCCTAAATCGCTGTTGTTAAGAACACATTCACAAACTTCTGGTTGGAGTTTAACCGAACAAGATCCTTACAACAATGTTGCTCGAACTTGCATTGAGGCGATGTCTGCTGCACTTGGTGGAACACAATCGTTGCACACCAATGCATTAGATGAAGCCATTGCTTTACCCACTGATTACTCTGCCAAAATAGCCCGTGATACTCAAATTTATATTCAAAAAGAAACAGAAATTTGTAGAACAGTTGATCCTTGGGGCGGTTCCTATTATGTTGAATATTTAACACACGAAATTGCCGAGCGAGCATGGAAATTAATTGAAGAAGTAGAAGCTTTAGGTGGAATGGCAAAAGCCATAGAAAAAGGAATTCCTAAATTAAGAATTGAAGAAGCCGCTGCTCGTAAACAAGCAAAAATAGATGCTGGAATAGAAATTATAGTTGGTGTCAACCAATATCAATTGGATGAAGAGCAACCCATGGATATTTTGGAGGTTGATAATGATAAAGTAAGAGTTAGTCAGCTAAAAAGATTAAATCGTCTAAAATCACACCGAAACAAGGATAAAGTTCTTGCTGCATTAAATAAAATTACCGAAATTGCCGAATCTAAAAAAGGAAATTTATTAGAGGCAGCAATAGACGCAGCAAGAGAAAGAGCAACTTTAGGAGAAATTTCTGATGCCATGGAAAAAGTGTTCGGAAGATATCAGGCACAAATTCGCTCCGTTAGTGGCGTATATAGTTCAGTAGCTATGGAAGATAAAGATTTTATAAAAGCCAAAGAACTGGCAGATCAATTTGCCCTATTAGATGGCAGAAGACCACGAATAATGGTTGCCAAAATGGGACAAGATGGTCACGACAGAGGTGCCAAAATTATCTCTACTTCATTTGCCGATTTAGGTTTCGATGTGGATATTGGTCCTTTATTTCAAACACCCAAAGAAGCTGCCAAACAAGCCATAGAAAACGATGTACATATTTTGGGCGTTTCCTCTTTAGCAGCAGGGCATAAAACCTTAGTTCCTCAGGTTATTGAAGAATTAAAAAAATTAGGAAGGGAAGATATTTTGGTCATTGTTGGAGGAGTTATTCCTCAACAAGACTATGATTATCTAATTAAAGCAGGTGCCGCTGGTATTTTTGGACCAGGAACAAAAATAAGTAAAGCCGCCCAAGATATTTTAAAGCTATTAATTGAAGGTGTTCAATAAGAAAACAATAAATACAGAAAATTAAAAACTAACTACTATAAAATGAATATGAGGTTAAAAAATTTATTAAAAATTCAAGTTTTTTTCATCGTGTTTTCTTGCATGATGTACCGTGTTTTAGCACAAAATAAAATGACTCCAGAATTGCTTTGGAAATTAAATAGAGTTTCTGCTGTTGGTTTAACCACAGATAGTAAGTGGGTTGTTTATGGAGTAACTTCTTTTGATATTGTTACTAACAAGAGAACAACCAACTATTATAAAGTACCAACCTTTGGTGGTGAAGCTTTTGAAATAAAAGACTTCAAAGATATTGTTGCCGATAAAAATTTATCACCAACTAAAAAATACAAATTGAGTATAGAAGAAGTTAAAGTAAAAAACATAACTGGAACAGATCTTTATCCCAACCTACCTCTTTCTAACGTATTGGTTTACGACAACCTAAATTACAGACATTGGGACACATGGGAAGATGGCAAATTCAGTCATATCTTTGTTCATCAAGTTGTTGATGGGAAAGTGGATTCAATAGGCTTAGATATTATGCCTAATGAACCTTTTGATTGTCCTCAAAAACCTTTTGGAGGCGATGAAGATTATACCTGGAATCCAGATGGAACAAGAGTAGTATATGTTTCTAAGAAAAAATATGGAACCGAATATGCTATTAGCACAAATACAGATCTTTATTTGTATGATTTGGCAACAAAAACCACATCCAATCTTACCGAAGCTAATAAAGGATATGATACTCAACCTTTATATTCTAGCAAAGGAATGTTAGGATGGCTTCAAATGGATATGGAAGGAAATGAAGCAGATAAAAACGATATTATTGTTTCGATAAATGGTACCACATCAATTAATCTTACTAAAGATTGGGATGGCACCGTTAGTAATTTTATTTGGAGTACCGATGCTTCAAAAATTTATTTTAATGCACCCATCAATGGAACAGTTCAGCTTTTTGAAGTTGCTCTTCCAATAAAAGGAGTTACTACTGTGGTTAAACAAATAACTAATGGTCAGTTTGATGTGCAATCCATTGTAGGTCAATCTGAAAACAAGATAATTGTTACTAGAACCGATATGAATCATGCATCTGAAATATTTGTTATTGATCTGAAAAAAGGAGACATGGTTCAACTTACTCATGTTAACGATGCTTTCTATTCAACACTTAAAATGGGTAACATTAAAAAAAGAATGGTTACCACAACCGATGGAAAACAAATGCTAACTTGGGTAATTTATCCTCCAGATTTTGACCCTAATAAAACCTATCCAACTTTATTATATTGCCAAGGTGGACCACAATCTGCACTTTCTCAATTTTATTCTTTTAGATGGAATTTTCAATTGATGGCAGCACAAGGTTACATTATTGTAGCCCCAAATCGTAGAGGGTTACCAGGTTTTGGTGTAGAATGGAATGCTCAAATTAGTGGTGATTATGGCGGACAAAACATTAAAGATTATTTGTCTGCAATTGATGATGTGAGTAAGGAGCCTTACGTAGATAAAAGTCGTTTAGGATGTATTGGTGCGAGTTACGGAGGTTATTCGGTTTATTATTTAGCAGGAATTCATGAAAATAGATTCAAAACCTTTATTGCTCATGATGGAATTTTTAATACCAAAAGTATGTATGGAACAACTGAAGAATTATTTTTCGTTAATCATGATTTAGCTGGACCACATTGGGAAGACAAAGTAAGTAAAAATTACGAGGACTTTAATCCCATAGAAAAAGTGGATCAATGGAACACTCCAATTTTAATTATTCAAGGTGGAAAAGATTATAGAGTGCCTGATGGACAAGCATTTGGAGCATTTCAAGCTGCTCAATTGAGAGGAATTAAAAGTAAAATGCTTTATTTTCCAGAAGAAAATCACTGGATTACAAGTCCGCAAAATGGATTGGTTTGGCAGCATGAATTTTACAAATGGTTATCAGAAACATTACCTACAAAGGAAAATTCGGCTCAGTAATTAAGAGAAAGATAGCTATTTCAATGATATTGAAAAATACAAAAAAGAGGTGTTTTCTTATACTTTAAATTATAGGTTAACCTATCGAAATTTAGTATGAAGTTAAAACTATTCATTTGGTTATTGCTAACATTTGCTAATACTTTTATAGGTAAAACTCAAATTAATTTAGATACCACTTATTTTCAATCTTTTTTACAAGAGCTTTCCATTCAAGACGAAAACCTCTTTATTGTTGGTGAAGCACATGATGTGAAAAGCACATTGGCTACCGAATTTTTTATCATAAAAAATTTAGCTAAAAAAATTAATACCATTTATATTGAAGGAGGAAAATCAGAAGCCGAATTATTAAATATATTTTTAAAAACTGGTGACAGCACTATTCTTAATTACACTAGAGCACGAAAAACAAATAGTGATTATAAAGTTTTTTTAGATTCTATTTATGCCCTAAACAAAAAAAACAAACTTACTTTTTATGGTTTTGATTTTGAGCGACCAGTTTGTGTAGGTTATTTATTTTCTAAGTGGTTTTTAAATGTTAAAATGAACAACAACCTTAATATGGATAGTTTAAGCCAACATATAATTTCTTCAGATGAAATTGAGAGCAAGACCCTTGAAGATGTTCGGAAAAAAAGTTGGAAACTACAACTTGTATTTGATAAACTTAAAACTTCATTTTATGAAAATGAAGATGAATATGAGGATATTTTAGACTCAAATCTTTATACTTTTAAACAGATAATTTTTAACCCTGTTAAAGCCAACTTTAATACTAGGGATAAAAATTTTGCAAACACAATGCTTCATTATGAAAAAGCAAAAGGATTAGGTAATTCTATTATTATTGTTGGCAGCGACCATCTTGTAACTAAGCAAAGTTTTATTCCTTTACTATTAGGTAAACTGCCAAAAAAATATTCTATCTATAGCTTTTTTTTTATTTATAAAAATTGTGAGAGCACAGATAATAATGGAATCAAGATATATAATTCTAAGAAACAATTATTGCCTTTTTTAAGAAAAGAAAGTGAAAACCTACCATCTATCAATTTTTATATTTCTCAAGAGCAATTAATTCCTACAAAAAACAAAAAAATGAAAACAGTAATCACTGAATTTTATAATCAATAATTGTTTTTCCTTTTACTCACTGAATAAATAATAGGTGATAATTCCAACTGTTAGAGCAGCTACAATAGTTAACGATATTTTTATCCAACTGTATGGTCTATCTCCCTGAACTTCACTTGTTCGGGCATTAATCATAAAATTAAAAGTTTTTTTGTTGTAGAGGTAAGAACTCACCCATACTGGTAATAAAATATGCTTAAAGCTAATGTTGTTGTAATCGGTGTTTACAGAAAATATTCGTTGGGTATCGCCACCAATATCATTTTTAATAGCGGTTTCAATAATGGGTTTCATTTTATCTTTTGCCATTACAAAACCTTCCTTTAAATCAATTTGGTATTTTTCAGTTCTAAATCCACTTAAATATTTATTATCATAAGAAGTTAAATTGGGCAAATCCCAAGGCTCTAATTTTTCTAATAACTTTATCGGCAAAGAGTTACTTCCTCTCACCAAAGTATCATCAAAAGGAACATTAACTGTACCACCTGCAGGATACCAACGTGTTTTGGTTCGGGTTTGTGTTTGCGATTTACCATTAATTGTTACGGTATAAGATTCGGTATAATAAACACCTCTTTGCCCTAAATAAGACGATATTGTATCTGCATCATACGTCCAAAAAGGCATATAAATACCAGCTAATTTATCTTTTTGAATAGCGTATTTTTTTAAATCATTAGGAGCAAACCACAAACCGTTTATCCATTTTTTAAACAACTCGTAAGCTTTAGCTGCATCAATATTAAAAGCTAACAACGCTTCGGGCTGTAAAACATCAACCGTTGTTTTATCTTCGGTAACAATGTGTGCTCCGCAAAAAGGACAATCTTCGGAGGAAATATTGGGCTCGAAAGTAACTTCTGCTGCACAACCTGTGCATTTAACTAATGTAATTGTTTGTTTTACAGAAGTAGAGCCTAAATGTTCTAAAGCAGCATAAAAATCATTTTCCTTAATTTGTGTTTTTGCATTTTCAATTGGATTTTCAGCACCACAAAATTGACAAAGTAAATGAACAGTGCCAGGATTATACACTAAACTTGCTCCACAACCATTACATTTTATTTCATCCTGATTACTGGAAACTTCTTTTTTTACAGCTTCTTCTTCCATAATTTTTATTATTGAGGAGGTAGTGGCGGTGGAACACTTCCAAAAACTGTTTGTAAATCTAAAACATCGCCTGCTTTTATCCAATTATCCATTCCTTGTTTCCAAACCAACGTTTCTTTAGAAAATTGATTATTAGTAATCAGTTGTTTTAAGGCATCAAAACTAAATGGTCCTGCTTGTTGTCCATTAATTACTGCGTGAAAGTGAGCTGCAGATGGAATTGGCGGCGGTCCGCTTTGCTGTTGTTGAGCTTCCGCCAGTGGTCGGACAAGATGTTGTTGAGGTTGTTGTTGAAATTGTTGTTGATTCATCATTTGTGAAGCCATACCAAAACCCATTCCCATTCCGATACCAGAGCCAGCACCTCCATTTGGATTTTCGGCAGCTTTTTCCATCGCTTGAGCAGACTTATATTGCTGGTATTGAGCCATATTTCCTAAAACTCCCATGCTCGACCTTTCATCTATCGCTTTTTGAACCGCATCGGGAACAGTAATCGCCCCAATGGTAAACTCAATTAGTGATAAACCATTTTTCTCAAATTTGGGTGTTAACACTTTTTTAACCCCTTCACTTAATTCGTTATAATTCATTATCATATCCAATAAAGGAATTTTGCTCTCCCCTATTGCATCCGGAAATCCTGTTTGAATATAATCTCTTAATCTTTTTTCAATTTCATCAATTGTGAAATGACCATCAGTACCTGCAGCTTCGGTAATTAATTTTTTAGCATCATTTACCCTAAAATGATAGCCACCATGTGCTCTCATTTGAATCACTCCAAAATCGGCATCTCGCATTGGAAGTGGCTGGGGAGTACCCCATTTTAAATTATCAAAAACACGAGTATTGATAAAATAAACCTCTGCTTTAAAAGGACTATTAAACCCATATTTCCAACTTTTTAGGGTGGTTAATAAGGGCAAGTTTTGAGTGGTTAACTCATACATCCCAGGATTAAAAACATCGGCAAATTGTCCTTCACTAACAAATATTGCCAGCTGACTTTCTCTAACGGTTAGTTTTGCTCCATTTTTTATTTCATTTTGATACCTTTCAAAACGGTGAGCCAATGTGTTGTTGGTATCATCCAAATACTCAATTACATCAACAAATTCACCAGAAATTTTATCCCATAAACCCATAATCTAACTTTTAATTGATTTTGAATAAAAGTAAGAAAAGTAAATTAAGTTAAAAGAATCTTATCTTAATTTTTTTGATTTTAGTCGAATAGAATTTCCAACAACGATAACATCCGAAAAAGCCATTGCTAAAGCAGCGACCATGGGGTTTAAAAAGCCAAAAGCTGCTATTGGGATAGCTACCACGTTGTAAAAGAATGCCCAAAACAAGTTTTGTTTGATGGTTTTTAGCGTGTGTTTACTAATTAAATATGCTTCGTAAACCTGACTTAAATCTTTATCGTTTAACAACACTATTTGAGCAGTTTGAACTGCCACTTGTGTTGCATTGCTTAACGAAATCCCTACGCTTGCTTTAGCAAGAGCTGGAGCATCATTAATACCATCGCCAACCATTACTGTTGTACTTATTTTTTGCAATTCTGCTATTTTATCTAACTTTTGTTGTGGTAACTGTTGACTAAATACTGTTTTTATTCCGATTTTACTGGCTAAATCTTGGCATTTTTGGTCTGTATCACCGCTTAACATTATGGTATTAATACCCTGTTGATTTAATAAAGAAATGGTTTCTGCAACATTATCTTTTAGTTCATCGTCAATATCAACACCAGCAATTAACTCATTATTTTTAATTAAATAAATAGCATGAGATTGGTTTTTGGTCAGTTTTTCAGCCAAGCGGTAAGATCCCAATTGATAAAAATTTCCTGCTGCATCTTTCGCTTCAATTCCTTGTCCTTTAATTTCTTTAACTGCTGATAAATCTAATAGTTTGGCATCTATCTTTAAATACTCAACGATAGATTTTGCAATGGGGTGAGAAGAATGTTGCTCCATGCTCAGCAATAAATTTTTTATTTCTTGTTCATTTACTGTTGAATAGGACTTAATTTGTTTAATCACAAACTTACCAGTAGTTAATGTTCCTGTTTTATCAAACACAATGTTTTTTGCAATTGCCAACTGTTCTAGGGTGCTTCCTCCTTTAATGAGTATCCCTTTTTTAGCTGCTCTTCCAATACCAACCATCACTGCTGTTGGCGTTGCCAATCCCATAGCACAAGGACAAGAAATTACTAGTACAGCAATACTTTGCATGATGGATTGTTGCAAAGTAATATCAAACACAAAATAAGCCATCAGAAAAGTGAGTAATGCAATGCCTATTACTATAGGAACAAAAATAGCACTTACCTTATCTCCTAGTCGTTGAATTGCTGGTTGATCTTGCTGTGCATTTTTTACCAACTCAATAATTTTGGCAAGAACCGTTTCATTCCCCACTTTTTCTGCTTTTATTTTTATCGAACCATCTTCTATTAGTGTTCCTCCAATTACTTTATCAGCTATTGTTTTTGATACTGGGGTGCTTTCTCCAGAAATCATGGATTCATTAATAACTCCATCTCCCCAAATTATTTCTCCATCAACCGCAATTTTATCTCCTGAATTAAATTGCAGTACATCATTGACTTGAATATTATGGTATTCCACCAATTCTATATCACCATTAGGTAACACTCTTTTTGCTTCAGTTTTTTGAAGTTGATTTAGCTCCTTTATAGCAGTTGTTGTTTGAATTACTGAACGATGTTCGAGCACGTTCCCTAATAATACTAAAGAAGTTATTGTTGCAGCAGTTTCATAAAAAAGATAATTGTGTACTTCGTGAGTTCCAAAATACATCAACGTACCAAACAAACTATATCCAAAAGCAGATGTAATTCCAATAATAATTAGTACATCCATATTAGGAACACCTGATTTTAATGAACCCCATGCACTTTTACCAAAATGGTAAAAACCTATGGTAAAAACTGGCAAACACAATCCTAATTGAACCCACACATTATTGATAATAAAATCATGTGGAAAAAACATGTGAAAAAATAAGGGAATGGTAAAAATTAATGTGAAATAAAATTTCTTTTCAATCGTAAAACCTCCTTCATGGTGGTGGTTACCGTGTACATCATTTTCTTCTATAACCTTATATCCAATGCTGTTGATGCTCTTTTTTATATCGGCTAAGTTTAATTTTTTGTTCGTAGCAAAAGTAGCTTCCCCAGTTGAAAAGCTAACAAAAACGTCCTCAACTCCCTTTTTCTCTAATTGTTTTTTTATTCCTAATGCACAATTAGCACAAGTCATGCCCTCGATATGAAGTGTGGTATGTTTTCCGTTACTTATCATTAAATGTAAAGTTAAGAATAAAGTTATCTGAATTGATTTCTATTTCACTTTAAAAAATAGAGGTCAAAATTTGATAACATTTATGTTTTTTTGAAAAAAAGAATTATATTTGCCGCTCTTTAAATGGTGGTTGTAGCTCAGTTGGTTAGAGCGCTGGTTTGTGGTGCCGGATGTCGTGGGTTCGAATCCCATCTTCCACCCCAAAATGTAAAGGCTGTCTCAAAAGAGACAGCCTTTTTTTATTTTCTATATTTAAACAATAGATTAGGATAGTCAGAAATAATTCCATCTACTCCTCTTTCTATCAGCCTTTCGATGGTATCTGGGTCATTAACAGTCCAAACGTGTAATTCTTTACCCATTCCGTGTACCCTATCAATAATACTTTTAGTAGCATAAACGTGTTTTACAATAATCTCATCAACAAAACCATATCGAGATAGTGGTTTTAAATTCACTCCCTTATCAAACGACAATGGCAAATTAGCATGCTTACCTACAAATAATTTTCCAGTTCTTATTTCTTTGTCTAATTTATGTATTCTAAACAAGGCTCTGTCGTTAAAAGAAATTACTTTACACCATTCTTTCGCATTGTTGTTTTTTATTACATTAATAATATGACGCTCAATATTAGGATAATACATGAAACTATACTTGGTTTCGATCAGTAACTGAACTCTACCATCTATTAGTTTTAGCACTTCATCTAAAGTTGGTACTTTTTCTTTGATGTAATACCTATTGTATTTGTAACCAGCACTGAATTTCAAAATCTCAGCATAAGTTTTATTTTTCACAAAACCAGCACCAGTAGTTGTTCTACGCAAAGTTCGGTCGTGCAAAACAATAATTACATTATCTGAAGTTTGTTGAACATCAATTTCGATACGGTCAACTCCTAAATCGAGTGCCAACTTGATAGCAGCCAATGTGTTTTCTGGGGCTAATCCTCCTGCTCCTCGATGACCGGTAATGATGATGTTTTTTTTGGGTGCCATCATTTTACAGGAAAATAAATATTTGTTCTCAATTTTTCTGGTGCGACTAAAGTAGGGTCGTCAATGTATTCTTCCCAACTTCTGCCATTTTCGGATAGATTATGTTCTTTCATGTATTTTTCGATGGCATTATAAGTTATAACGCTTTGTTCGTAGGAACCAACATGAACTGCTTTTACTACTTTTCCTGCATAAGTTGTTCCCGACTTTATTCTGCCCGATAATTCAGTCCCTCTAGGCATATCAGCAACAATTGCACAATCAAAAACCCATTTCATTTCTTGGATAGAAAATTCATTGGTAATCGCTAAAGGAGCAGCAGTCATTTCAATTTTTACGACACTCATTAAAGCCATCATTTCTCCAAAAGCAGCACCCATTTTTGCACCTATTTCTTCAGAATTAAGCGATGCTGCTTCTTCAATATACAAAATTGGTTGTGAAATGACTTCTAGTTCACTAATTTCTATAGTAGGAGTTGATGGCATTTTTTCTAACAACTCTTTTAAATTAGCCAATCCTTTTTCTAAGTCTGGAGCCAACATTTCTTCCATATCCATCAGCAAAAGCATTAAATTCATAGGGTAATTCATTTTTCCATCAAAGCCCCATTGTATTTTTGTTTGATTATCATCAACTGATTCTGTCATAAAATAAGCATTATCCGTTGCTTCAAAAGGTTTTAAGAACCTCAACTCAAAATCAATTCGTTCTCCCTCCGTAATCTTTGTGATTTCTTGTTCTCCTTTTCCAACATCTTCATTTTCACTATCCCATGTTGCATAGCAACCAACAGTTCCGTCAGTGCCAACAAATCCTTTTTTCATAGTAGTATCCATTTGAGACCAAACACTAAAATTATTTTGATTTTTAAGGTATTTAACATACTCAAAAACCATCTCTTTGGGTTGGTTAATAGTTGTTTCTCTAACTACTGCATATTCTCCATTGATGAATAAAGCAGCAATTAGTGGAATTGCAATAATAATTACTAATGCTATTATTATTTTTTTAAAAATTTTCATATACTTATTGATTTAGTTAAATTTAAACCAAATATAGTTATTTTAAACTAATTGTGAAACAGTATAATCTCTCAATTCATTGTACACGCTATCCCTTTCAATTGGTTGTCTCCCAACATCTTTAATAAGATTTATCATTTGTTCGGTGGTCATCACTGGCTTTTGTTCTTCGGCTCCAGCCATTGTATATATTTTAGTTGTATCATCAACTGTTCCATCAATATCATCTACTCCAAACGAAAGTAATAATTGAGTGGTTTGCCTGCCAATCATGGGCCAATACGCTTTGATATGACTAAAATTATCTAAAAATATTCTTGAAATGGCATACATTTTCAAATCATCAACAATGCTTACTTCCTTAATATCCGACATTTGATTATTTCCATTCCTAAACTTTAACGGAATATAGGCATTAAAGCCACCTGTTTTATCTTGTAATTCTCTCAAACGATTCATGTGATCAATTATATGTTCAGGTTTTTCAATATGTCCGTAAATAATAGTTGCATTAGAAGGCATTCCAATACTATGAGCAGCTTCGTGAATTGCTAACCATTCTTCTGAGGTGCATTTATCTTTACAAATTTGAGCTCGAATTGTTTCATCAAATATTTCTGCACCACCACCTGGCAAAGAACCTTGTCCAGCATCTTTTAAAATTTGCAATCCTTCTTGATAACTTACTTTTGCTTTTTTACACATGTAATCTAATTCTACTGCAGTAAATGCTTTTACGTGTATATCTGGGCGAATTGCTTTAATATTTTCTATCAAATTTTTAAAGTATTCCAATCCCATTTTAGGATGTACTCCTCCAACAATATGTACTTCAGTGATATCTTTGCCTTCATAAGCTTTTATCGAATCATAGATTTGTTCCTCAGTTAATTCCCAAGCATCATAATTGTCTTTCTCCCTTAAAAATCGAGAATAAGCACAAAATTTACAATCAAATACGCAAATGTTGGTCGGTTCGATATGAAAATTTTTATTAAAAAAAGTTTTATTTCCATGTCGATGTTCTCTGATGTAATTGGCTAAAGTTCCTAAATAACCAACTTCGGCATGTTTAAAAAGATAAATCCCATCATCAGTTGTTATTCTTTCACCATTCAATACCTTATCAGCAATTTCAATTAATCTATTGTCTTTAATCGTTTTTATGATTGAATTTATCATTTTACAAATTTTTCACAAATTTAAACATAAGTTATATGCAAAAAAAAGAGTCCCGATAATTCGAGACTCTTTTATAATAATACATTTATTTTCTTATTTAGATAGTACTATTTTTTTAGTTACAATATCATTTCCAGTTTTAATGTTTACAAAATAAACACCATTTGGTTGATTATTTACATCTATCGTAATCAATTGCGTATTAAAAGGTTTAGCTTGATAAACTAACTTTCCAACAACATTGTAAACTTCAATAGTTGAT
>PFUQ01000154.1:3310-16682 GCA_002790175.1 Flavobacteriales bacterium CG_4_9_14_3_um_filter_32_8 | reverse complement strand
ATCGATTCCATCACCTCAGCAGGAAATTTACTTGCTTTTACCTACAACGATACGCTAATTAAAATAACATTACCTGCTATTCTCAATACTACTGATACTTCTTCTATAATCGTTTATTATTATGGTAGTCCACAAATGGATCCTTCAGGATGGGGTGGTTTTTATTTTTCTACAGGATATACTTACAATTTAGGCGTTGGATTTGATGATAATCCGCACAATTATGGTAGAGTTTGGTTTCCTTGTTTCGACAACTTTGTTGAAAAATCAACTTACGAGTTTAACATCATTACTGGTGGAGGAAAAAGAGCACATTGCAACGGTGAACTTATAAGTGAAAATGTAATTTTGGGAGACACCATAATACGAAAGTGGGCGATGAATGAAGAAATTCCAACATATTTGGCATGCGTTACTGCTGCAAATTATAAAACTGTTCATCAAAATTTTAATGGGTTAAATGGTTTAATTCCTGTCGAATTAGTTGGTGTTGCAACCGATACTTCCAACATGAAAAATTCATTTGTTAACTTAAATGGAGCATTTAATGCCTATGAAGAAAGTTATGGTCCTTATTTATGGAACAAAATCGGATTTTCGTTAGTCCCATTTTCTTCTGGAGCGATGGAACATGCTACTAATATTGCCTATCCTAGAGCTACTGCAAATGGCACTTTAGCTTATGAAACATTGATGGCTCACGAATTTTCGCACCATTGGTGGGGCGATTTAGTAACTTGTGAAACAGCCGAAGATATGTGGATAAACGAAGGTATGGCAGTATATTCTGAACATTTGTTTTTAGAAAAAATATATGACTACGCAACCTCTTTAGCTGAAATTAAAACAAACCATAAAAATGTGCTTCAATTTACTCATTTAAACGAAGGTGGATTCAGAGCAATTTCTGGTATTCCACATGAATATACTTATGGCGAACACGTTTACCAGAAAGGTGCTTCTGTAGCTCATAACATGAGGGCTTATTTGGGTGATTCGTTATTTTTTGTTGGACTTAAATCGATTACTACTAATTATCAATTTAAAAACATCAACTCCTACCAATTTAGAGATGAATTAACCTCGTCAACTGGGATTGATATGACTAACTTTTTTAATGATTGGGTATTCGCTCCTGGTTTTTCACATTTTGATATCGATTCTATTCAAATGGTTCCAAATGGTTCTGATTATGATATCACCATTTACACCCAACAAAAATTAAGAGGTGCAACAAATTTTCACACAGGAACACCTTTAGAAGTTTCCTTCTACGATAACAATTGGAATAAACACAAAGACACCATTGTTGTTTCTGGTCAATATTCGGTAAATAGTGTTACCATACCTTTTAATCCAACAGTAACTATTTTAAACGAGGATAATCGGCTTAATCAAGCACGGACAGACAATCAAGTTGTTGTGAAAAATAATATGACCAATACTAATTTTTTACTTTCATTGGTAAATAGCGTTACGGTTACAAATGTTGTTGACTCCGCATTATTACAATTTGAACACCATTGGGTAACTCCTGATTCGATAAAAAACAATACTCATAATTATCGGATTTCTACCAGTAGGTATTGGAGTTTAGATGGAATTATTCCGCCAAATTTTAGTGCTTCGTTGCGATTAATTTTTGATGGCAGGGCTTCTTCAGGATATCTAGATGTAGATTTAGTGCCTGTAAATGGCGATAGCATTATTTTGTTATATAGAAAAAGCCCTAAATTCGATTGGGAAGAATATCCATATTATACCAAAACAACTATTAGTCAAACCCTTGCTTATGGATGGGTAACATTAGATAGTTTATTGCTAGGAGAATATACTTTCGCAAATAGTGCTGATGGATTAGGAATAAATGAAAAAATAGCTACCCCTAACACTAATTTTAATATCTATCCAAATCCATCTGATAGTTTTTTATGGGTAGAAGAAGTTTCTTCTAGTATTAATTCTAATTCCAAGATAGAGATTTTTGATTTAACAGGTAAATTAGTTCACGAAGAGAATCTGTTGATGAAAAAAACAAAAATAAATACAGCTGATTGGAATTCTGGAACTTACATCGTTACCATTTCGGATGTTCATAACTTATTGTACTCTAGTAAATTTATAGTGAAATAGCTGATAATTATTATAACATCATACCACCCTTACGTAAAATTACTGAGTTGAAAATTACTGAGTTCTACTGTTTATTTTTATAAAGTTTTCTTATATTTTTATAGCTATTAAATAGTTAGCAAAAAACATGGCAACATCAGAAATAAAATTAGGGTATGATGAAAGGGATAGGTTGTTTAAAAAAGAATATATAGAACTTAAAATTAAAGTAGTTTTAAATTGGTTCGAACTTTCTGTTCTTTTTTTAGTTTCGTTTATCGTTTCGTTTGAACTATTTTCTAAATATGTATTAAAAGATATATTTTTTACCGTTATACTATCCTTAGTAGTTGGGGTGTTAATTTCTTGGATTTTTTGTTGTTTTAGGAACTATCAATTTAAAATTTCAAGATTTGATAAAGAAGATATTTATAAAAGAATTAGTACTGAATTAATCAAACAATCAAAAAAAAATCAGTTTTCTAAATAATTTTTTAATTCAGAATAAATATAATTTAAATCTTCTTTTTTTATACAATAAGGAGGAACAATCACTATCACATTTCCAAGCGGTCTTAAAATTATTCCCTTTGTTAATAACCCATGGTAAGCATCTTTACCAATTTCATTAAAATAGGAAGTTTCTTGATTACTTTCCAATTCAATAGCTGCAATGGTTCCAAAACTTCTTGCGGTTCTTATTTTTGAATGGTTTTTTATAGCATCTACAAATTCCGATTGCATATTAGAAATCTCCTTAATTAATCCAAAAACATCTTCTTGCTCAAAAATATCTAAAGATGCATTTGCAGCAGCACAAGCCAAGGGGTTTCCTGTATAAGAATGTCCATGTAAAAAGGTATGTTTTTTATCATCTGAATAAAAAGCTTGAAAAATTTTATCAGAAACTGCTGTAATTCCTAAAGGCATAAACCCACCAGTTATTCCTTTCGACAAACAAATGATGTCTGGTTTGTTTTGTAAAAAATCTACTGCAAACAGCTTTCCAGTTCTTCCAAATCCTGTAAAAACCTCATCCGCTATAGTTAACACATTGTATTTTTCACACAACCCAATCAATTCTGATAATATTTCTGGCGAATGCATTAACATTCCTGCGGCACCTTGCACAATAGGTTCGAAAATAAATGCTGCAACATTATTCTCTTTTAATAAATCTTCTAGTTTTGTTAATACTTCTACCCTATTTTTAGTCGTTGGAGCTTCAATAAATTGGACATCAAAAAGATAGGGTTCAAAAGGTTCATTAAAATATCCTCTAGTAGTGACACTCATGCTACCAAAAGTATCGCCATGATAATCATTTTCTAAGGCAATGAATACATTCCGTTTTTTACCTCTATTAAACCAATATTGCATAGCTATTTTCAGTGCAATTTCGTTAGCTGTTGAACCATTATCGGAAAAAAATACTTTTTCTATTTTTTGTGGCAATAAATTCACTAAACGTTCGGCAAGTTTTACAGCTTGAGGATGAGTAAATCCGCCAAAAGCAACATGCTCTAAAACACTTGCTTGTTCTGCAATTTTTTGAGCAATATACGGATGAGTATGCCCATGAACATTTACCCACCAGCTCGAAAACCCATCAATGTATTTTTTGCCATTTTCATCAAAAACATAAGTTCCTTCCCCTTTAACAATAGGAATAATATTAGCTCCTTTCATTTGATCGAACGGGTGCCAAATGTATTTTTTGTCTTTTTCTTTTAAACTCATCAATTTTTAAATATCGATTTATAACCCAAAACTACTTCTTTATTTATGGAATTATGTTGCTGTATTCTTCCTAAACATCTTACTCTAGAATAATTCAAGATATATTTTTCTGAAGCTTTATTTTCATCACCATTAAAAATAATTCCTTTCACTTTTAAGTTTCTAACTTTCAAACTTTCTAAACTAAGCAAAGTATGATTGATGCTCCCCAAATAATTTTGTGAAACTAGAATAACTTCTGCATCCAGTTTTTTAATTAAGTCGATAACCAGCTCTTCCTTATTTAAAGGAACCATTAAACCTCCAGCTCCTTCAATAATTATATGGTTAGTGGTTTTTGGAAGAGTAATTTTATTTAAATCAATAATAACATTATCCAATTTAGCAGCTAAATGTGGCGACATGGGTTGGTTAAGTCGATATGCTTCTGGATGTATTTTAGTTTTGGTATTTGAAATCAAACTTTCAACTTTTAAACTATCAGAAAATTCTAAATCACCAGCTTGTATTGGTTTCCAGTAATCGGCTTCCAAAGCTTCTGTTAAAATTGCCGAAACTATTGTTTTACCAATGTTTGTTCCTATTCCTGTTATAAAGTATCGTTTCATATTTTTTTTATTAATTAATCACCCCTCCAACTTCCGTCAGCTGACGGAGAGAGTATCCTCCGTTGTGGATTTCCCTTTTTGGTTTTTTTCGTTATAGTTCCCTCCCTAGAGGGAGGGAAGGGTGGGTGATTTATTCTTTTTTATTTTCTAGATATATTTCAAAAGTTCTTATAACATTATCAAAATCCTTCATTACATCATCATCAGTAAATCGCAAAAAATGGTAACCTAAATTTTCAATTGCTTTTTGTCTGATAAAATCATTTTCAAATACTTCTTCAAAATGGTGCGAATAACCGTCAATTTCTATAATTAATTTCAATTCAGGACACATAAAATCGACGATATAATCTAAAATAGGTCGTTGTCTTAAAAATCGTAATCCAAAACATTGATTTTTTCTCAATAAATCGTTCCAAATTTTTGATTCTGCTTTTGTCATAGTTTTTCTATTCTTACGAACAAAAGTTTTTAAGTTTTTGTTGTAGAAATTGTTGTTGTTCACCCCTCCAACTTCCGTCAGCTGACGAAGAGAAGTGTCCTCCGTTGTGGTTTCCTCCCTTGATGGAGGATTAAGGTGGGTGATTAGTCTATCAATCTCGTCTTTCGAGTTAAAACTATGCAAACAAATTCTTAGTCGTTCCCTACCTTTTGGAACAGTTGGACTTAGAATTGGTCGCACATCAAAACCATTTTTTTGGATATTTTCTGCCAATTGTTTTACTTCGTTATTTCCAGAGATTATGATGCATTGAATGGCACTATCAGAAGCCCACCCCAATCCGTCAGCTGACGGAAGGGAGTTTGATTTATCTTTAAAATATGAAATCAGGTCTTTTAACTCTTCAATTCTATTTAAATTTTTTAGTAAAAATTCGTGTGCGTTTTTAATAGTTATTATGCTCGACAAGGGCAAGGCTGTGGTATAAATAAACGCTCTAGAAAAATTGATTAAATAATCACGTAAAATTTTGCTTCCTAACACTGCTGCACCATGTCCGCCAAAAGCTTTACCGAAAGTTATAATTCGTGCAAAGACCTCTTTTTCTAAACTTAGTTCAGCAACCAGACCTCTCCCATTTCCGAAAATTCCAACAGCATGAGCCTCATCAACAATTAATGCAGCATGTTGTTCCTTGCAAATTTTAGCAATTTCACTTAATGGAGCAGCATCGCCATCCATCGAATAAATAGATTCTACCACCACATAAACTAAACCGGTGGTTTGAGCTAATTTTTGCTCTAAAGCAGTTGTATTATTATGCTCAAAAGCAAAGTTTTTGGCATTACTTAATTTAATTCCATCCCGTATGGAAGCATGAATGTATTCATCGTAAATAATGGTGTCGGTACGTTGTGGCAAACATTGAAATAAACCAACATTGGCATTGTATCCAGAATTAAAAATTAAAGCAGCTTCCGATTGGTAAAAATTAGCCAAATAATTTTCAACATCTTCTGTTATTTGATAATTCCCAGAAATTAGCCGAGAACCTGTTGTGCCACCATAACAAGGGGTTGAAACCCCTTGTTGAAGATGAATTTCTTTTTCTTTAGCAAAACCCAAATAATCGTTGGAACAAAAATCTATAAGACAAGTGGTTGAAACCCCTTGTTGTTTTAATTCACGAAAGGCATTTTCTTGCTTTCGTTTGTCAACTTGATTTTGGATATGTTGATAGTGAAGGTTCAAATTTGTTAGTTCCTTCTTTTTAATTTTTCAGGATACATCAATACAGGAAAAAAGTCGGTAACATAAACTTTTTTAATAGATTGATTTACGTAATAAATAATCTTTATCTCCAAGTTTCGAGTTTCTTTATGTAATATAAATCTAAACTTCTGATGGTAATTTTCTAGCTGTTGTTCTAGAGTTCCTCTTTCTGGTATTGTTGATAGTGTGGCTACCAATTCTGTAATGTTATCGTTTATTTTTAAAGCTCTTTCAAAGCTAAAGTTATCGAGTAGGTAATTTAAAATTTCTTCTCTGTATCTTTTTCTTGCTGGATGAGTTATTTCTATTTCGTAGTGCTGTTGTTCAACCATTCCTCGTTTTCAGTTTTAAATACACTAAGCGTTATAGTTTGCCCATCTTCTATTGCCTTTATTGATTCTTCTGCTCTATATTGTAAATGAGCCTGTTTTAATAAATTTTCATATTGCTTAAGTATCCCTTCTTCCTTTATTTGCATCAATTTTTCAATTAATCCTAGTTTTTTTGTTTCTATACTCATAATTGATTTATCTATGGTTCTAACAAAGTTAATGTTTTTTATCGCTCTTTTGTTCTATTTCCATTGGGTTTTATTTTAAGGTGAGTTATCTCACGACCATTCTCCCACAATTCCATCGCTTAACTTAGCTCGAACTGTTATAGATTAGGGGTTACTGGATTTCTATCTTTATTAAAAGATTATAAAATAAGTATAGTAAAATAAGCCTCTTAATCAATTATTATTGACCAATCTCTATCATCTAATTCTTTTTCAGAATAATTATAATACTTGTAAATCTTTTTCTCAATCAATAAATCGATACTTTTATATTTGTTAAGGGAATCCACTTGAAAAACAACTATATTTAATCTTTTATTTGCACTTCTTCTGACGTAAAATAGCCATCCATTAGTACTAGATATTTCAAATCTTCTCTCTTCTTTTGATTTAATAATATTAAGTAAAAATAATCTGTATGATTAGTTTCGGATAAAATGGGGATGCTATCAGAATATGTTTCTATAAAAAAATCACCTTTTGACATGTTTTTATAGATAATCTATTGTCATAATAATCACAACCAATATAAAAAAAATTAATAATAAAGCAAACCATTTTTTCATAATAATTAAGTTTATTTCCATAAATCTACCAGAAGCACTATAATGATGGCTTAGTGAGAAACTATTATTTTAAAGCCTTTCTTTTTGTTTTTCCTTTTTCTGTTGCTTTAACATTTCGTTCAATAATATGATTTGGTCTGCTCCAGTTTCCATCTTCAACGACAACAGGTTGGTCTTTTCTAATTTTCACTTTACCTGTGTAGTCTTTGATTTTTTCAGTTGGGGTTAACCCCAAAATACTAAATAATTCCATATCTTCATTGTCACCAGGATTTGGAGTGGTTAACAGCTTGTCGCCTGCAAAAATAGAACTTGCTCCAGCCATAAAACACAATGCTTGTCCTTCTTTGCTCATTTGCATTCTTCCTGCCGATAAACGCACCGTACTTTTTGGGAAAACAATTCGTGTGGTAGCAATCATTCTTACCACATCCCAAATAGGCACAATTTCTTGTTC
The DNA here is from genome assembly GCA_002790175.1 of Flavobacteriales bacterium CG_4_9_14_3_um_filter_32_8. Classification (GTDB taxonomy): domain Bacteria; phylum Bacteroidota; class Bacteroidia; order Flavobacteriales_E; family Vicingaceae. The sequence goes on along the minus strand of PFUQ01000154.1, from coordinate 8,926 downwards.
TTCTAAAGGAGTTCCTTCTACAGGAACCAATGCATTGATTGGAATAGATTCGGGTGCTTCGCTCAATTTTAACAATCCCATTAACATACCAATTCGGTCGTCAACTGTTTCGCCCATTCCAATAATACCCCCTGAGCATACTTTTAACGAGCTTTTACGAACATTTTCTAATGTTTTTATCCTGTCGTTAAATCCTCTTGTAGAAATTACTTCTTTGTAATATTCTTCAGAAGTATCAATGTTGTGGTTGTAGTAATGCAAACCTGCTTCAGCCAAACGTGTTGCTTGGTTTTCGGTAACCATACCCAAGGTACAACAAACTTCCATGTTCATTGAACTTAAGCCTTTTACCATTTCAATTACTTGGTCAAAATCTTCACCATCCTGCACATTTCTCCAAGCAGCACCCATACAAACTCTTGATGAACCCGTTGCTTTTGCAGCTTCAGCTTTAGCTAAAACTTCTTCAACTGGCATTAAGTTGTTTTTTTCGATGTTGGTATGGTAACGAGCAGCCTGTGGGCAATAGCCACAATCTTCGGGGCAACCTCCTGTTTTTATAGAAATTAACTTGCTTACCTGAATTTTTAGTGGGTCGTGATGCAAACGATGAACTTCTGCAGCATCGTAAATCAGTTCCATTAAGGGTTTGTTGTATATGTTTAGAATTTCTTCTTTTGTCCAAGTTTTGTCGCTATCCATAATCGATAATAAATTTTAGAGAACAAAGATAATGTAAAAATGGATAAAGGATAATTGATAATGGGTAACTTTACCACTTTATAAACTTTCTGACTTTATAAACTTATGCGAATTGACATTATTACTGTTTTACCAGAATTATTGGATAGCCCATTAAATGCTTCCATACTTAAACGAGCCCAAGAAAAAGGGTTGGTAAAATTGGTAGTTCATAACCTAAGAGACTATTCGACCAACAAACAAAAAAGTGTGGATGATTATGCTTTTGGTGGTGGTGCCGGAATGGTGATGCAAATACAACCCATTGCCGATTGTATTGAGAAATTAAAAGCAGAACGGAAATACGACGAAATTATTTACATGACTCCTGATGGCGAAACCATGAAACAAGGCATGGTAAATACCCTTTCGTTGAAGGAGAACTTGATTATACTTGCAGGGCATTACAAAGGAGTTGACCAACGGGTGAGAGATTTATTTATTACCAAAGAAATATCAATTGGTGATTTTGTTTTAACAGGTGGAGAATTAGCCGCAGTCATTTTAGCCGATGCTATTATTCGTTTAATTCCGGGAGTTATTAGCGATGAAACCTCTGCATTAACTGACTCATTTCAAGATAATTTGTTGGCGCCACCTGTTTATACTCGACCCGAAGAATATCGAGGATTAAGAGTTCCTGATGTTTTATTGAGTGGCGACCACAAAAAAATAGAGGCTTGGCGTGAAGAAGAGGCTTTAAAAAGAACAGAAGAGAGAAGACCGGATTTGTTAATGTAGCAATTGATTAATGAATTAATGTAACAATATAAAGGAGGAAATTGCTACATTGTTAAATTGATATATTAATTTTTTTCTTCACTTTTACATTGTTCATCTGGCATTGCACCACAAAAACCACAAGGTTCGCCGTCTTTATTTAAAACTCTACTAGAACTAGCACAGGTTTTATCAAAACGACCACCTTTTTTAAAAATAATTTTTACAGCCATACCAAAAACGCCTATTGCGAGTAAACCTATTACTAAAAGAGCTAGTTTCATGGTTATAAATTAAAATTATAAGACAAAAGTAAGATTTATTTATTTTTTTAAGATAAATAGGAATTTATAATCTCCTAAACAATTAAACTTTTAACTAACTTTGTTCTCATGATGAAAAAGGTACTTATATTATTTATAGTTTTAATATCCACTTCGGTTTATTCTCAAACTAAAGATGACAAAAAAATAATTCAATTTACAGGTGCAATTGTTGATGCCGATAGTTTACAACCAATGCCATTTGTTCACATTACTGTTAAAAATAAATATATAGGTACCATCAGCGATTATTATGGGTTTTTCTCATTTATCGCTCACGAAAAGGATACTATAGAATTTTCAAGCGTAGGTTATCATCGTTCGTTTTTTGTTGTTCCCGATTCTTTGTCAGAAAATTCTTATTCTGCAATTCATATTATGCAAAAAGATACTGTTCTTTTAAGTGAATTTACAGTTTTTCCTTGGCCAACTCGGGAGCAGTTTAAATATGCTTTTATGCATGAAGATATTCCTGATACAGGTGATGATCGTGCTAAAATAAATCTATCAAAAGAGAACCTAATGCTTGCTGCTGGAAATGTTCCTTTAGAAGGAAGCACTACTTATAAATACGAATTAGAAAATAGAACAACTCGATTATATCTTGGAGGTGGATTTCCTTCCAATAGATTATTAGACCCTATTGCTTGGAGTAAATTTATTAAAGCTTGGCAAAATGGTGATTTTAAAAAGAAAGGAAATATTAATTATTTACCCAACGATTAAGCTCTTTTTTAAACCATTCTAGTATTAAAGGTAAACCCTCCCGATCTCTTGGGAGGGTTTTTTGCACTAACTAAACAGAGAATCTGTTTTTGGAAAGGAAACTAAACTATCATTATTATTTTTTATTGAACAGGAATATATGTTTTTGTAGAGTCTATTTAATCGGTAGTTACGCCTTTTATATCAAGGCAATCTAAACAAGTTAAACCATCTGCTAGCATTACCCATTTATTCCCAACCATTTTTTTATCGTAAGTATTCGAAACATTAGAAACATTCGTTAATATTTCTTTTAACGATTCGTCTAAATAAATGACTTGATTTAATGGGATATAGAGTTTCAATCTTACTTCTTGACCTCTAATTTTATTTTCTTTTAAGGTAGATAAATAATTATCTAATATGAATACAGAATCAGTAAGTTGGTAGTTGTAATTTATTGAACGGGCTTTATTAATAGCATCTTTAGTTGAGCTTCCATTTGAAGAAACTCTAACTTCTAACTGAATACTATCTGTTTTACTTTTTTCAATTTCTAACATTATGTAGCTTTGATACATGGTTTCACCATCAATGGAAATACTAGTGAATTTATCTTCTAAAATTTCTTTTCCTGGCAGCAATTCATTAGGTGATTTTATCATTAAAACATGATTTGCAGATGCAATTTGGTGAGTTTTTACAATTTCCTCGTCTGATGATAGTTCAGTGCCCATTTTAATTCCAACCAAAGCACAGATAGAAATTCCGATAACAAACAAAACTGTTAGTGCTAAACCAAAACTGTAATGAATTTTTACTTTAAATAGTAATTTTATTGCCAAATAAATCATCGCTATAATTGGAATACCAATAACTAATAACATTGCTAAAATTGCTAAGTAATATTGGTCTTGGGAAACAAAAATAAGGTTAAAAAATTCAGATGAATCGATGGAGAAAATACCATCATTTGTAATTGAAATGATAGCATTAGAACCAAATAACACTCCAAAAAGTACTACCAAAAGAAAAGTACCTACTATTAAAAAACTAACTCCCACTATTTTTCCTAAAATTTTAAATATAGTAGTAAGTATTGCTCCTATTGCACTAAAAATATTTTCTAAAATCGAACCTAACTTTGAAGTAAATTTTTTAGCATCTATATTTTTAAGGTTATCACTTACTTTATTGGCTTCTTCTTCAAATTTTTTACTAATGTTTTGAATGTTGATAGGTTCACCTTTCATTTTAAGTTTGTCCGAAGCTGTTTTAGCTTCGGGCATCACTATCCATAAAATGATGTATAAAATAAAACCAAATCCAAACCCAATTAACAATGTAATCACAAAAAACAACCGTATCCAAACGGTATCCATTCCTATATAAGAACTTAATCCTGAGCAAACTCCACCTAATATTCTATCGTCAGGGTTTCTAAATAACTTTTTATCTCCTTTTATTTGGTTTTCGTTTGTAAATTCATGTGTTTGTTCTTCATCCTCTGAAATGTATTGCTCTGGTTTCCCCATAATTTCAATAACTTTTTCTACATCAGAAGCCATAATTACTTGATTTTTCTCGTTCATCATACTGCTAAAAAGTTCAGTGATACGAGATTCAACATCGTGCATAATTTCTTCTCGCTCTTCGGAGTTATTGAAATAGCTCTTGATTTTATTCAAATAGTTTTTCAAGGTTTCATAAGCATCAACCTCAATGTGAAATACTATTCCACTTATATTTATAGTTACTGTTTGATTCATCTTTATACGGATTAAAAGTATTTCTATTTATTATTTCGTGTTAATTGAACTGCTTTTACTAAATCATCCCAAGTAGTTTCTAATTCTTTTAAAAAATTTTCACCAACTGGGGTTAATGAATAGTATTTTCTGGGTGGACCAGATTTAGATTCTTCCCATCTATAAGTAAGTAATCCTGCATTTTTTAACCGTGTTAATAAAGGATAAAGTGTTCCTTCTACTACGATTAATTTCCCTGCTTTTAATTTTTCAATTATTTCTGATGGATAAGCTTCTCCGTTTTTTAGAATGGAAAGAATACAATATTCCAATACTCCTTTCCTCATTTGTGCTTTTGTGTTTTCTATCATCATATTGTTATGCCTATTAAATTCCTATACAAAGATATATGTTTTATATTGTATTATGCAATACATAGTACTAAAATAAATCTTATTTGTCTGATAATCAGAAAGAATAAATTTAAATTAAAATTGGATGATTTCTTTTTTACCTAAAAATTTAGGTTTCGTATTAATAACATAAAGATCTATAACAGCTAATGTTTTAGCAAAATATTCTCTCAAATGAGTTTTTAACGCATAGTTATCAGGAGGGTTTTTTGCTGCGAAACCAATTGCATTAATATGGTATTTATTGGCGATAAACAAAGCTCGCTCTAAATGAAATCGTTGCGAAATAATGATAATATCGTTTTGCCCAAATACTTTCTTACACCTTACTACCGAATCTAATGTTCTAAATCCCGCATAATCCAATGTAATCGCTTCAGCAGGAACCCCTAATTTTATCAAAGCCCTTAACATTTGTCGAGGTTCGTTATATTCTATTAAGCTATTATCCCCACTCACAATAATATGTTTTATCTTTCCTAAATGGTATAAATCGGCAGCAGCATTTATTCGATATTTAAAAAATAAATTAGAATACCCATTACTAGTGTACTTGCTTGTTCCTAAAATTAAAAGCACATCCTTGTTAGGGATATCAGAATAAGTAGTATAAATACGATGCTTGGTTGTTTGAACAATAAGAACGTTTGAAAAAATAATAAACAAAATCAAAAAACAGTAAACCCCCATTGTCCATTTATTGAACAAAACTTTTTTAATGTTGTTGATGATTAATTTGATTTTCATAGTAATTAACGTGGCTCTTAAAGAATAATGTATAAATCTAGCAAAACAAAAATAGCAAAGACAACACTAGCAATACCATTAGCAGTAAAAAAAGCTAGATTAACTTTACTGATATCATTAGGTTTTACCAAAAAATGTTGGTAGCTTAACATAGAGATAAATAAACCACTTCCTATCCAATAAAACAAACCTAAATGAGCATAATAACCTGCAAACAAT
>PFUQ01000154.1:0-3289 GCA_002790175.1 Flavobacteriales bacterium CG_4_9_14_3_um_filter_32_8 | reverse complement strand
TGAAGTAAATAGGAAAGTACTAATGCATTTTTTCTACCCAATAAAACAGGAATAGAGTGCAAATGCTGCTCGTTATCAAATTCTTCATCTTGTAATGCATAAATGATATCGAAACCACTTACCCAAAATAAAACAGCAAACGAAAAAAACAAAGGTAACCAATCAAATTTTCCTGTTACTGCTATATATGCCCCGATTGGTGCCAATGATAATCCCAATCCAAGAACTAAATGACAGAATGCTGTAAATCTTTTTGTCAAACTATATCCCAAAACAACTACTAATGCGACTGGTGAGAGATAGAAACACAACGAATTAATAAAATAAGTGGTGGTAACAAATAGAATACAATTGATGATAACAAACAATAAGACAAATTTTGGTTGAATGGTACCGTTAGGAATTTCTCTAATTTCTGCTGTTCGTGGGTTAGCACCATCAATTTTCCGATCAATATAACGATTAAAAGCCATTGCAGCACTTCTTGCAAAAACCATACAAAGCACCACAAAAATTAAGGTAACCCAATTAATAGTTGCTGAAGTTGTATTTATTGTCAAAAAAAAACCAATTATCGCAAAAGGAAGTGCAAAAATAGTGTGACTAAATTTGATAAGAGACAGGTAATTTTTCATATTTTTTTACGAATCAGCTCCAAAAATAAGAATACTCTCAATGAATTTTCGATATTTGTAAGATTAAGGTGGGTTCTAAAAATTGATTCGCATCAAAATTTTCATAGTTTTTTAGAGACAATGAAAATTTTTGAAACACTATTTGGATTCCGTCAGCTGACGGATGAAGCAGTATATGAAAAACTATGAAAACCCAATGGGAGAAAAGATAACAAATAAGATGCAAGGCATATATTTATTATCTTTGTTTTTTGAAAGAAATCAATTTTTAGAACCCACTTTAATTTTATTCTAACAACTAAAGAAAAGAGAACTTAAAAAATAGAAAAGTCATTTTTCTTTTTCTAACAACAAAAGGATTCTTTTCTCTAAAATAAAAAACATGGCTGACGACAAAAAAGTAATTTTTTCGATGAACAAAGTAGGCAAAACATTGCCTAATAAAAAAGTAATTTTAAAAGACATTTACTTGTCTTTCTTTTATGGAGCAAAAATTGGAATTATTGGATTAAATGGTTCTGGTAAATCGACAGTGATGAAAATCATTGCTGGAGTTGAAGATCAATATCAAGGTGATGTTACTTTTTCTCCAGGATATACTGTCGGTTACCTCGAACAAGAACCAAAATTGGATGAGACCAAAACTGTTAAAGAAATTGTAGAAGAAGGTGCACAGGAAACCATTGACGTTTTAGCTGAATACGAAAGAGTAAATAACAGTTTCGGAGACCCTGCTGTTTATGAAAATCCTGACAAGATGGAAGAGGTAATGAAGCGACAAGCAGAATTACAAGATAAAATTGATGCGTTAAATGCGTGGGAATTAGACACTAAATTATCTCGTGCAATGGATGCATTAAACTGCCCACCAGAAGATGCTTTAGTTAAAAACTTATCGGGAGGAGAATTAAGAAGAGTTGCACTTTGTCGATTATTACTAAAACAACCCGATATTCTACTATTAGATGAGCCTACCAACCATTTGGATACAGAATCAGTTTTATGGTTAGAACAACATTTACATGATTATCCAGGAACAGTAATAGCCATTACTCACGATAGGTACTTTTTAGATAATGTTTCTGGTTGGATTTTAGAATTGGATAGAGGTGCTGGTATTCCTTGGAAAGGAAATTATTCCTCTTGGCTAGACCAAAAAGCGAAACGATTGGCTCAAGAAGAAAAAACCGAAAGTAAAAGAAGAAAAATATTAGAACGAGAGTTAGAATGGACTCAAATGAATGCGAAAGGAAGGCAAACAAAATCAAAAGCCCGTTTACAAAATTACGATAAACTGTTGAGTGAAAGCTCCAACGAAAAAGAAGAAAAATTAGAATTGTTCATTCCTAATGGTCCTCGATTAGGAAATGAAGTGTTGGATGCAAATGGAATTTCAAAAGCTTATGGCGATAAATTATTATATGAAAACTTAACCTTTAAACTTCCTCCTGCTGGAATTGTTGGTATTATTGGACCAAATGGAGCTGGAAAAACAACATTATTTAGAATGATAATGGGAGAAGAAATTCCTGATTCAGGTACTTTTAAAGTAGGTGATACTGTAAAAATTGGTTATGTCGATCAGACTCACGATGAATTGGATGCGGATAAATCAATTTTTGAAGTATTCTCAGGAGGAACGGAAATGATGGAATTTGGAGGCAGAACAATTAATTCCAGAGCTTATCTTTCTCGTTTTAATTTTCAGGGGGCTGACCAAAACAAAAAAGTTGGAGTCCTCTCAGGTGGCGAAAGAAATCGTTTACATTTAGCCATGGCGATTAAGCAGGAAGCCAATGTTTTATTATTAGATGAACCCACCAACGATTTAGATGTAAATGCAATTAGAGCATTAGAAGAGGGCCTAGAACATTTTGCTGGCTGTGCTGTAGTTATTACTCACGACAGGTGGTTTTTAGATCGTATTTGCACACACATCTTAGCATTTGAAGGTAATTCGGAAGTTTACTTTTTTGAAGGTTCTTATTCTGATTACGAAGAAAATAGAAAGAAACGTTTAGGAACTGAACCAAAACGATTTAAATACAAAAAACTAATTAAAAATTAGTTAGAAATTTAACATTCATTGAATTTCATAAAATACTTGCAGATATTTTATCTATTTTTATGCAACCTATCTCTTTATAAAAGAGTCTTGGTTACAATAATTAATTTTATTAAAATGAAAATAACATACCTCTCAGTTCTACTTGTTATCATTACTACTATTGCAAATGCCCAAATAACGGTAAGCAATACAGTTCCTTACAACAATGCTACTTATTTAGTTAACAATGTGTTATTGGGTAGTGGTGTTACTGCCTCCAACATCACATTTTCAGGACAAAGTGCACAAATTGGTGTTTTTCATGGAGGATTAAATGGTGCTCCTAATTTAGGCATTGATTCAGGAATTGTAATTTCTTCTGGAGATGTCAACGACATTCCTCCTGGTGGAAATCAACCAAACATTGGGCAATATGGCGGGTCCGGAGACCCAGATTTATTAACCATTGCACAATCTGTCACCTCCAACCCTAGTGCAGCTAGTATTACAACAACTAATGATGGTTTTTCCTGCACCAGATTTTTCACTTTTATCAATTGAAGATACTTGTCTTTTTGAAAGGGGAACCATCTTTTCAATCCCTATA
>PFUQ01000242.1 GCA_002790175.1 Flavobacteriales bacterium CG_4_9_14_3_um_filter_32_8 | reverse complement strand
AATTTTAAGAATCGTAGCACAAAGCCTTCTGCTAAAATGTCAACGCTTCAGCTTAGCACTTATGGGGGGGGCAGACATTACGAGCCGACAAATGTACTACGCATTCGGTAGCGTTATGCCAAACCGCCACTTCGCTCTGACTACAAATAGGGCAAAGTAAGGTGTGTAATTAAGCACTAAAAGTTGTTAGGTCTTTATCTATCTTTTTAAATAAACCTTGCAAAACTTTTCCTGGACCAACTTCGGTAACAGAGGTTGCACCATCGGCTAACATTTGTTGCATGGTTTGAGTCCATTTTACAGGTGCTGTTAATTGAGCAATTAAGTTGGCTTTTATTTCTTCTGGATTAGTAACAGCTTTAGCAGTTACATTTTGATAAACAGGACAAGATGGAGTATTAAAGATGGTTTTATTGATAGCTTTTGCTAATTCTTCTCTTGCAGGCTCCATCAATGGAGAATGAAAGGCTCCACCAACTGGTAAAATTAATGCTCTTCTGGCTCCAGCAGCAGTTAGTTTTTCGCAAGCTTCGGCTATAGCACTTACTGTACCTGAAATTACTAACTGACCAGGACAATTGTAGTTGGCAGGTACTACAATGCCATCAATGTTGGAACAAATTTTTTCTACTACAGCATCGTCTAAATTTAAAATGGCAGCCATGGTTGATGGAGTTGCTTCACATGCTTTTTGCATGGCTAAAGCTCTTGCAAACACTAAACGTAGTGCATCTTCAAAATTTAATGTTCCATTGGCAACTAACGCAGAAAATTCTCCTAAAGAGTGTCCTGCAACCATGTCGGGTTTAAAATTTTCGCCCAAAGTTTTCGCTAAAATAACAGAGTGTAAAAAAATAGCAGGTTGAGTTACTCGAGTTTGTTTTATGTCCTCGTCAGTTCCATTAAACATAATATCGGTAATTCTAAAGCCCAAAATATCGTTGGCTTTTTCAAACATTTCTTTGGCTAAATCAGAACTTTCGTAAAGTTCTTTCCCCATTCCTACAAATTGAGACCCTTGTCCAGGAAAAACGTATGCTTTCATAAATCACTTTTCTATTTTAATGAATGAACAAAAATAATAATTTATTCATCTCTAATTTCTAAAGTCAAACTATTAAATTTAAACTTTGAAATGTTTATCTTTATCATCGTATGAACAGAAAAACCATCAGAATAATTATTTTATTAGCTACTTTATCGTTGATTGGTATTGTAGCTACTCAGATTTTTTGGGTTAAAAATGCATACAATTTGCAAGAAAAACAATTTAACGATAGGGTTCATATCGCATTAACAAATGTTACTCATAATCTTTTAAACATCAATAAAGACAAATCGACTTTAATAAATCCTGTAAAACAAGTTGCTTCTAATTATTATACGGTATTGATTAATGATACCGTAAATCCTTATTTACTAGAAACCTTATTGAAGAAAGAATTTCTTCAAAAAAGTTTAAATATAGATTTTGAATATGTGATTTACGATTGTTTTACCGATTCTATTGTTTTTGGACATTATATTTCGTTGAATGAAAATGAGGAAGATGAACTTCAGTCAAAATCTTACAATATAAAATGGGATAGAGACGGACATTATTTTGGAGTTTATTTTCCTTCAAAAGAAGCCTATATTTTAAATGAAATGGGAATTTGGGTTTTTTCTTCTTCTATTATTTTAGTCATTATCCTGTTTTTTGCATACACCATTAATGTTATTTTAAAACAAAAAAGACTTTCGGAAATTAAAAATGATTTTATCAATAACATCACCCACGAATTTAAAACTCCTATATCTACCATATCGCTTTCGGCAGAAGTATTACTACAAAAAAATATCATTAATGAACCAGATCGATTAGCCAATTATGTAAACATTATTAAAGAGGAAAATAATCGCCTAAAAAATCAGGTGGACAAAGTGTTGCAGTTAGCTACTCTAGAAAAAGATAAGTTAAAATTAGAAAATGAAAACATTAATCTTCATGAATTAATAACTAATGCCATAAAAAGTTTTGATTTGATTGTGAAAGAAAGAAACGGAGAAATCACCTATAATTTGCATGCAAAAAAATATACCATTTTTGGTGATAAAATTCATATCACCAATACATTACATAATTTAATTGACAATGCAATAAAATATTCTTCAGAACACCCTAAAATTGTTATCCAAACAAACGACCATAGCGGATCGATAGAAATTAGCGTTCAAGATAATGGCATTGGTATTTCTAAAGAAGGTCAAAAATATATTTTTGATAAATTTTACAGAGAACCTACAGGAAATATACACGATATAAAAGGTTTTGGTTTGGGCTTAAATTATGTAAAAACAATTGTAGAGGCTTACAATGGAAGTGTGAAATTAATTAGTAAAGTAAACGAAGGTTCTACCTTTGTAATTAAACTTCCTTTAAAATAATACACTATGGGAAAAGAGACAAAAGACATTCATATTTTATTGGCAGAAGACGACTCTAATTTAGGGTTTGTGGTATCGGATAACCTAAAAGCGAATGGGTATAAAGTTACTTTATGTCAAAATGGAGAAATTGCTTTAAAAACTTTTGCCAACGAAAACTTCGACTTATGTATTTTGGATATTATGATGCCAAAAAAAGATGGTTTTGTAGTGGCTCAAACGATAAGAGACATTAATAAGGAAGTTCCAATAATCTTATTAACTGCTAAAGCGATGCAAATAGATAAAGTAAAAGGATTTATGTTGGGCATAGATGACTACATTACCAAACCTTTCGATTTTCAAGAATTTATGTTACGAATAGAATCTATTTTAAGAAGAACTAAAGTGTTGAATCAGAAAGTAGATAAAAAAGTAGAAACCTATAAAATTGGCACTTATACTTTTGATGTTAAAAATCAAGTACTCACACATCCAAAACAAGAAAATAAATTAACCATCAAAGAAACTAAAATACTTACTTTTTTATGCGAACATATCAATGATATTGCTCCTAGAGAACTTATTCTAAAAAATATTTGGGGCTCTGACGATTATTTTAGCGGACGAAGCATGGATGTTTTTATTTCTAAATTAAGAAAATATTTAGCTGCCGATAACAACATTCAAATTAGCAACATTCATGGGGTAGGGTTTAAATTGGAGGTTAATAATTAACTAATGGATGCTACTTTCTTACAAAAAACAGCCAAGTATTTAATTACTACTTATCCTAATAACCTTAGTGATATTTGTATTGTGTTACCCAATAAACGTGCAGGATTGTTTTTAAAACAATACCTCAGCAAATTAATTAACAAACCCATTTGGTTGCCTCAAATTATTGGTACAGAAGAGTTGATTGAATTACTTTCTGGAGTTGAAATTATTGATAATGTAACCCAACTCTTTGAATTATATGAAGTCTATAAAAAATCGATTGCTGAACCCGAAACCTTTGATGAGTTTGGTAAATGGGGGCAGATTTTATTACACGATTTTAACGAAATTGACCGCTACTTGATTCCAACTTCCGATCTTTTTAAACACATCAACGAAATTCGTGCCTTAGAAGTTTGGAATTTAGGTGAAAGAGAAATAACCGAATTTCAATCCAACTATTTAAAATTTTGGAAACAAATAGGAGAGTTGTATCAATTGTACATCAAGCATTTAGCTGATAAACATCTCGCTTATCAAGGTTTAGCTTACCGAATTGTTGCAGAAACTTTGGTAAAAAATCCAGAACAGTTTATTAAAGAAAAAATTAGTTGGGATAAGGTTGTTTTTATTGGTTTTAATGCTTTAAATAAAGCAGAAGAGAAACTGATAACTGAATTAAAAAAACAGCAGAAATGCGAAGTGCTTTTTGATACAGATGAATATTATTTGAATGATGACTTACAGGAAAGCGGATTGTTTTTAAGGGAATTAAAACAGAAAAGCGCTTTTCAACCTTTTAATTGGGTAACTAACAAATTTAAAACAGAAGAAAAAAAGATAACTATTTTTGGAGTGCCCCAAAATATTGGACAAGCAAAGTACGTTGCAACTATTATTAATGAAATTAGTGATGAAAAAAATTACACCGACACCGCTGTCATTTTAGCCGACGAAAATTTGTTGATTCCTGTATTGCAATCTATACCCGAAAACATTAAAAACATTAATGTTACCATGGGTTATCCGTTAAAAAACACCCCTTTAAATAATTTTTTTGAAATTTATTTCACCACTCTTGTCAATGCCGAACGATTTGGTAATAAAGGTGCTTTAACCTATCATTATAAAGATTTAATTAAACTTTTACAGTTACCTTTTAGCCAACTTATTTTTTCGAAAGAGGTTTGTGAAGCCATCAAAAAAGAGATTGTAAAAAACAATTGGGTTTTTATCAATAAAGAAAAACTAGCATGGATAAACAGCCAACTTACTATTCCGTTTAAAGAGACTTATTCTATCCAAGAAATACTGAGTCAATGTTTGGAATGTATTGAAGAAGGAAAAAATCGTTATGTCGCAAACGAAAAATCTGACATAGAATTAGAATACTTGTTTCAGTTTGCATTGCTTTTTAACCAGATAAAAACGTTACTCAACAAATATCCTTTTTTAGAAAATTGCAAAGAGTTTTATTCCTTGTATCACCAAATATTAAGTTCTTCTTCCATTGCACTGTATGGCGAACCATTAAAAGGGTTGCAAGTTTTAGGAATGTTAGAAACCCGAAATATCGATTTTAAAAACATTATTCTTATCTCTGCCAATGAAGGTACTTTACCCGCAGGAAAATCATTCAATTCATTTGTTCCTTTCGATATTAAAAGAGCCTATCAATTACCCACTCACATCGAGAAAGACGCTATTTATGCGTATCATTTTTACCGTTTAATACAAAATGCAACGAACATCAATATTTTGTACAATACCGAAACCAATGAGTTTGGAAGCGGTGAACAAAGCAGATTTGTAACGCAAATAGAACATGAGTTGAGTAAATATGAAAACATCACCTTCAACAAACAATTGGTAACCTATCCAACCATACACAAAAAAGAAGTAGCGTTTAACGTGAAGAATACTTTCGCAATCGTTAAGAAGATAAAAGAGCGTTTTGCCAAAGGTATTTCTCCGTCTGCATTAATCACATATATTACTTGTCCACTCGATTTTTACTATAAATATGTTTTGGGAGTGAATGAGGTTGAAGAAGTTGAAGAAACCATCGATTATTCAACTTTCGGGACTTATGTGCATAAAAGTTTAGAAATTTTATACCAAGATTTTGTAGGAAAGAACATTACTGAGCAAGATTTGAATTTGATGTTAAAGAAAGTTCCAACAACAGTAATGGCTGTTTTTTCGGAAGATTTTAAAGACAAAGAATTGCAGTCGGGTAAAAATTTATTGACGTTGAATGTGGCTCAAAATTACATCACTACTTTTGTTAAAAACGAAATAAAATATGTGAAGAATTTATCAGCACCTTTGTTTATTAATGCGTTGGAACTGGAGTTGAAATCGGAATTAATGGTGGATGGTGTAAAAATTATTTTAAAAGGTTTTGCCGACCGAATTGACAGTTGTGGAAATCAATTACGAATAATAGATTATAAAACTGGATTAGTAGAGCAATCCCAATTAAAAATTAAACACATCGATGAGTTGTTGGATGCCAAAAAGAGCAAGGCTTTTCAATTGTTAATGTATGCGTTGATGTATTCCAAAACTAATAACATTGATAACACCGAATTAACTTCTGGCATTATCTCTTTTAGAACCTTAAGCAGTGGTTTTATGCCTTTTATGAACAATAATTCTGCAACAATTGATGAAACTAGCTTAACAGATTTTGAAGCCTTAGTAAGTAGTTTGATAAAAGATATTTTTAGTGTTGAAAATTCATTTACGCATAATGCCGATGCAATGTATTGTGAGTTTTGTGGATAAAATGAGTAAATAAATTTTACTGTTTTAATTTTTTAATTAAGGCTTTAATGCTTTTCATTCTTTTATCCTCTTTGTGTTTGCTTTCTTCTCTAAAGCTGCAAACAGTAGGTTTTTGAACAATTAAACCGAATAAATCAAAAATATCGTTATCGTCGTTATCAGGATACTCCATCATAAAATGTTTGTATTCAATAGTGCCGGAATAATATTCCTCCGCCAATCTTGCCGCAAGCTTTCTGTCTTTCATAGAATGAACCGTTTGTTTCAAATGTAGTCTAAATAAGTGTTCACTCGCCTTTATAAGTCATAATTATTACTTTCTTTTCCCTTTTATCATCAATTTTCTCATAAAATTACATAAATTAGAAGTTTATAAATAGCTAGATTTCAGTTAATTAAATAGCTAATTGAGTTATAATTTTTTTATTCCAATAAAAAGAATCAACTTTGCACCCGCTACAAAATAATTTGTAGTATAGCGAAAACCAATTGGTTAAAGCATCTGGCGATTTAGTCCCGCTAAAAGTTTTATACCGATTCGGTATAAAATATATAAAATGACATTTAAAGACTTAGGTTTAAGTAACGAATTACTTAAAGCAATTACAGAAATGGGCTTTGAACAGCCTTCAGAAATTCAAGAACAATCTATTCCATCCTTATTAGAAACAGATAAAGATTATGTTGGTTTAGCACAAACAGGAACAGGTAAAACTGCTGCTTTTGGTTTACCAATGATTCAACAAATTGACCCAGAATTTAGAGCAATACAAGCGTTAATTCTTTGTCCAACACGAGAATTGTGCATTCAAATTGCAAAAGAAATGACACAATATGCAAAATATACCGAAGGGGTTAATATTGTTGCTGTTTATGGTGGTGCTAGCATTAGCGATCAAATTAGAGCAATTAAAAAAGGGGCTAACATTATTGTTGGTACACCAGGTAGAACAATTGATTTAATTGATAGAAAAGCATTAAAATTCGATACCGTTTCAAAAGTAGTTCTAGATGAAGCGGATGAAATGTTGAACATGGGTTTTAAAGAAGATATCAATCTAATTTTAAAATCAACACCTGCATTTAAAAGAACATGGCTTTTTTCAGCCACCATGCCTAAAGAAGTAGAACGAATTGCAAACACTTATATGGAAGATCCTATTAAAGTTACTGTAGGAGCAAAAAATAGTAGTGCAGTAAACATCGAACATAAATTTTGTTTAGTAAATGGTAGAGATAAATATTTTGCGTTAAGAAGATTTATTGACCATTATCCAGGATTGTACGGAATTGTTTTTTGTAGAACAAGAAGAGATACCCAAGAAGTTGCCGAGAAATTAATGAATGATGGGTACAATGCTGATGCGTTGCACGGAGATTTGTCTCAAGGACAACGAGATACAGTGATGGGAAAATTTAGAAACAAAACCATACAACTTTTAGTGGCAACAGATGTTGCAGCAAGAGGTATTGATGTAGATGACATCACACATATTTTTCATTACGATTTACCCGATGAAATTGAAAGTTACACCCATAGAAGCGGAAGAACAGCAAGAGCTGGAAAATCGGGAATTTCTATTGCTCTAATTAGCCCTACTAAATCTAGTAAAATAAAATTGGTAGAAAAACAAATTGGTAAAAAGTTAGAATTGGTAAAAGCACCATCTGGTCAAGATATTTGTGGAATGCAGTTGATGAAAATGATTAACAATGTAAAAGATGTTCAGGTAAATGAGAAAGGAATTGCTCCTTTTGTAGCTCAAATTCATGAAAGCTTAGCTGAATATAGCAAAGAAGAAATAATTGAAAGATTTGTTTCAGTTGAATTCAACCTGTTTTTAAAATCATACGAAAAAGCCAGCGACATTAATATTGACCCAAGCAGAATAAGACAAGGAAGAGATAGATATGATGAAGGTTCTGGTAGAAGAGGAAGAGAAAGAGACAATGAAGGTTCTGGAAGAAGAAGATCTTCGGGAGCAGATGATAGTGCTCATAGAGTTTTTATTAATGTTGGTAAGATGGACGGCTTTGAAAACAAAGGTCAACTTTTAGGATTTATCTGTAATCAGTCTGGTATTGATGGAGGTTCTGTTGGTAAAATAGATTTGTTCGACAGTTTTGCATTTATGGGGGTAGAAGAAGGTGTTGGCGAAAGATTGATAAGTGCCATGAATGGTAAAAACATTGAAGAGAGAGATATTCGTGTAGAATTTTCGAAAGAAAAACCTAGTGGAGAAAGACGAGGTGGAGGAGAAAGAACTAGTAGCGAAAGAAGTGGTGGTGAAAGAAGAAGTTTTGGAGGTGATAGAAATGGTGGAGAAAGAAGAAGTTCTGGTGGCGATAGAAGTGGAGGAGAAAGAAGAAGCTTTAGTGGAGATAGAAGTGGAGGAGAGAAAAGAAGTTTTGGTGGTGATAGAAATGGAGGAGAAAGAAGAACTAGTAGCGAAAGAACTACTACTGGAAGTAGAGATTCCGAAAAAAATAATACAGATAATAGAGGCGGTGGAAATAGAAATTTTAGAGAAAGAAGAAAAAGAAGTTAAAAAAGCCCGAAGAACGAAGTTGGAAGTTTTTTAATAGCATTAAACTTCCAGCTTCTAACTTCCAGTTTCTAGCTTATTCAAAAACTCTTTTTCAATTAAAGCACCATCCTTTATTACTTTTTTAGACCAACCGATTAGTTGCTCAATTTTTTCTTCGTCAGAAAGCTGCCAATTAATGGTAGAAGATTTTAATCGTTTACTCAATTCATACAAACTTATTGCTGCAGAAACGGAAATGTTTAAGCTTTCTGTAAATCCAAACATTGGAATTTTCACAAAGCCATCTGCATTTTGCATCGCTATTTTAGACAAACCTATTTCTTCTGTGCCAAATAGCAACGCAATTTTATCAGTTAAAGGAATATTTTGAATTAAACAATCCTTGGTATGTGGCGTGGTTGCATAAATTTTATAACCATCAGCTTTTAAGTAATCAATACAATCTAAAGTATTGTTTTCTTGAGTATTGTATTTGTATAAGTTAATCCATTTAGAGGCTCCATGTACTACTTTTGGATTTATGGTGTATTTGTTTCTGTTTTCAATAATATGTACATCTTGTATTCCAAAAACATCGCACGAACGAAGTACAGCACTTGCATTTTGTGGTTGAAAAATATCTTCTAAAACAACAGTAACATGTTTTGTTCTATCTTCAATTATTTTATAAAATAAATTTCTTTTGTTTTCAGAAAGAAAAGTGAGTAAGTAAGCTAACAATTCCTGTTTATTAATTGCAGTCATTCGGTAAAAATAAAAAAGGCTTTCCAATTAAGGAAAGCCTTTTAAAAATAATTAAAAAATAATTATTTTACTGTTTTAGCAAGTGCAGCACCCGCTTTAAATCTTACCACTTTTTTTGCAGCTATTTTAATATTAGCTCCTGTTTGTGGGTTTCTACCAGTTCTTGCAGCTCTTTTAGAAACTGACCAAGATCCAAATCCTATTAAAGCAACTTTATCGCCTTTTTTTAATGATTTTGCACATGCACCAGTTAAAGCTTCTAAAGCTTTTTTTGCATCTGCCTTAGTTAATTTTGCATCTTTTGCAATTGCATCGATTAATTCTGCTTTGTTCATAATTTTGAATTTTTTAGGTTAAACATTAAATTTCATCTATTAACTGCTAACAAATATAGATGAATACAACTTATAAGCAAGTTTTATTTCTAAAAATTACTGTAATTGTTGATAAATAAGGGGTTTTGTTAATAACTACGGCTGGAACCCTTTAAAATAAGGGGGGTAAAATTACTTTTTTGTATCTTCTTCAAAAATTCGATCGTTACTCAAAAACTCAGGAGCTTGTACAGATATGACTTTCATTGGTTTTTTGGAAACAACTTCTAAACCATGAAAAGTATTTTCAGGAATTCTAAAATAATCACCAACTCCAATATTTGTTTTACTGCCGTCAACAGTAATAATTCCCTGCCCCTCTAACACATAAATCAATTCAGAATGTGTTGCATGTTTATGCGAGGGAACCTCTTTTTTAACCCAAATCAAAAATGATGTTGAATTACTATCGGTATCTAATTTCTTAATCAATACATTTTCTATGTCTTCATTCAACTCTATTTCATTAATGTTGATTACATTTTGTGAAAAAGTATAACTTGATAATGATAGAATAAATAAGAATAATAATGTTTTCATAGCCCGTTTTACATTTTAGAATTGATTAGTGCGATAGTTTCTTGTTCAATTTTAATTGTTTTTTGATAAATTTCTTCACCACGTTTGATAATTTCTTCGGCAAAAGATCGGTCTTTAATGGTTTTTGCATTTATTTTAACATTAAAATAAGCCCCAGTTACAGCAGTTTTTGCACACAAAATGCCAACGGCAGCATCCGATAGGGAAGATGGTAATCCAATTTTTAGCATGGCTTGTGCTACTTCCATAGAGTTGTAGGCAGTTTCCATTACTTTAAAAGGTATTTGAGTGGCATATTTGGTGGCTTCTTCAATTGAAGTGGCTCTCGCTATTTTCTCTTTATCGGTGTTTTTAGGCATTCTAAAGCTATCAATTATTTTATTAAAAGCATTGGTATCCTCATCCACTAATTGTATTAATGTCGCTTTATATGCTTGTCCTTTTACTGCCCAATCAGAAAACTCTTTCCATCTGTTGTCCCAACCTGCTTTGTGACTCGATAAATTAGCAACCATCGTTCCTAATGAAACTCCAAGTGTACCAACATAAGCAGCAATAGAACCACCACCTGGAGCCATTGATTCTCCCGCAGTTTCATCGGCAAAATCTTTCAAACTTAAATCAACTAGCTTTTTGGTGTCAGCTTCCAATAGATATTCTATTATTTTCTCTTTAGGATGAAAAGGCTTTAAATCGTCTAATCCTAGTGATTTAATGGCAATTTTAATTTTTTCTTTCTCCGAACATCCTAAAGAACGTTGTTGTTTAATTAAATAATAATCCGCAGCAGCTAACATTGCCTTTAAAGGAATTAGTCCTATCAATTCAGAACCAGTAACTCTTAGTCCTCTCTCAGTAGCCATTTTATCACTTTCATCAAAAGCAACGTGCATAGAAGTAATATTGATATTGGTTAAATTGTAGGCTATTTGAGCAATACCATATTCTTCGATATACCAACCAATGCCTTTTACAGCTTTTAATTTGCCTGGAATTCTAACTTGTTCCCCATTTTTATCCAACACTTTTTTTCCATTCGGAGTGCCATCTTCTGTTTTTCCTCTACCAGCTTCTCTAATATCGAATGCAATGGCATTTGCTCTTCTGGTGGAAGTGGTGTTTAAATTAACATTGTAAGCGATTAAAAAATCTCTTGCACTAATCGCTATTGCACCAGTAGATTTAACGCTTTCGGTAAATGTTGCTGGACCAAAATCTGGTCTCCATGCTGGATTTACTAGTTTTTCTTTTAACCCTTCGTATTCTCCCGAACGACAATTGGCCAAGTTTTTTCTTTTTTCTTCTGATGCTGCATATTCATAACAATAAACAGGAATATTTAATTCTTCACCAACTCTTTTTGCCAATTGATGAGCATATTTTACGGTTTCTTCCATGGTAATTCCACTAATTGGAACCAAAGGACAAACATCTGTAGCACCAAATCGTGGATGAGCTCCAGTATGTTTACTCATGTTAATTAACTCTGCTGCTTTTTTAATGACTAAAAATGCGGCTTCAATTACTTGTTTGGGTTCGCCAACAAAAGTGATAACTGTTCTGTTGGTTGCTTTTCCAGGGTCAACATCCAACAATTTTACTCCTTCAACTGTTTCTATAACATCAGTTATTGCTTTAATCTTTGCCGTATCTTTTCCCTCACTAATGTTAGGAACACATTCTATGATTTGCTTTTTCATTTTTTTTGAAAATTAATAGAAGAACAAAGCTAATAGTTTGGATTTGAAAATGCAGCAATTGAACTTAAAAAAGAAGATTAAATTTTATTAGAACATTTTTCTCTTAAAACTAAGTATGAATTTCTTAAAATTCAATTAAAGAAATTTTTCTTTCCTTTGTTTATTCACTGTAATTTCCATAGGAAAATAAATAAATAAAAAATTACCTATAATAGTTTTTTAAAGTAAAAACTATAATTATATTTGCAGCCGCGAAAAACAATACATCTCGGGGTGTAGCGTAGCCCGGTTATCGCGCCTCGTTTGGGACGAGGAGGTCGCAGGTTCGAATCCTGCCACCCCGACTAACCCAACGAAAGTTGGGTTTTTTTTTTGACTTGTTTTAACAAAATGGTTGCGTAGCTCAGCTGGATAGAGCATCTGCTTTCTAAGCAGACGGTCCCAGGTTCGAATCCTGGCGCGATCACAAAAAAGGATGCATTGCATCCTTTTTTGCTAAACAGAGAGGTGGCCGAGTGGCTGAAGGCGCACGCTTGGAAAGCGTGTTCCCGAGAAATCGGGACGTGAGTTCGAATCTCATCCTCTCTGCTGAATTGAAATAAAAATCCTGCTCTTGCAGGATTTTTTTGTTTTATGCTGTTAGTTCTTAAACAGTATCTTTAAAAAAAATTATTTTAAATAATTATTCATTATCATAGTAAATTAAAATTGTAATCTTTAAATTTGGTTGATAATTAAATCTTTCGAAATGAAAAAAATTTTAGTTCCAACCGATTTTTCTGAAACTGCTAACAAAGCAAGAGATTATGCCATTCAATTGGCACAAACGCTAAATGCTGAAATTATTTTATTAAATAGTTTTCATATCCCTAATTTAGGAGATTATGAAGGAGCCTTAATAAATTTGGATTATCAAATTAAAGAGGAAGCTGAAAAGCAGATGAAAGAGCAAATGAAGTATGTAAAGTTAAATTACGCTAACATAAAATTTAGTGAGATTACCACTTTGGGTCTAGTTGTAGATGCTATACAAACTGTTTGTGAAGAACAGAAAATAAATTTAATAGTGATGGGTACTACAGGAGCGACAGGGTTTATTGGAAACCTTTTAGGCAGTAATACAGCTTCATTAATTGGTTCGGTTAAAACGCCAATAGTTGCAGTACCTAGTAATGCAACTATTAATTTTCCTAATCACATTGTGGTTGCTAATGATTTGATGGAATCGGGAGAAAACAAAATATTTAATCCATTAAAAGAAATAGCCATAGGAACAGGTTCAACTATAGATTTTTTATATATTGTTAATGGTGATGAACAAGCGAATAGAAAATTACAACAACTAAAAGCAGCCAACTTTGACGAAAAATTTGATGCTCAGTATCACCCTTTTCATATTAAAAATGAAGAAGAAGTGGAGGATGGAATTTTAGAATTTATTGATAAAAAAGAGGTTGATTTATTAGTCGTTGTAGCACGTCAAAGAGGTTTTTGGGAAAAACTATTTCACAAGAGCATTTCTAAAGCATTAGTAAAACAAGCGAAATTGCCTATTTTGGTTTTGGCTGATTAAGTGTAGATTTAAATAATCTAGCTTTATTTTCGTTACTTTTAAAGTTGTTACTAATTTTAATTTAAAGAATGAAAGTAGCTAACTATTTCTTTTTTTTATTCATTTTTCAAACTTGTTTTGACCTAACTTGTTATAGTCAAAACGATTGTATGAATATTAAAACATTAGAACCACAAACTTTATATCCAGTAAAACCATTCCCTCAAGTTAGAGTCAACGAAGTGCTTTGGCAGAGAAGACTCTGGCGAGAAATAGATTTATCAGAAAAACAAAACCAACACCTCTACTTTCCAAAAGAAGATGAAAAAAAGAATTGTAGTCTCTATGATATTTTATTCTATTACATTGAAAAAGGATTAATTACGGCTTATGATACAAAAGATGATGCATTTACCAAAGAATTAACAACAGCAGAAGTTATCAATATAATTGGTGATTCTTTATGGAATGAGCAAAGTAAGAGTTTAATTTATATGAATTTAAACAGTAGAGATGTGGTAAAGTATTGGTTAAAAGAAGATTGGTTTTTTAATTCAGTTTATTCTAAAATTGAGGTAAGAATTATTGGAATTTGTCCTGTAAAAGTTAAAAAAGATGAAAAAGGAAATGTAATGGGGTACCAACAATTATTTTGGCTTTATTTTCCAAATATACGAGGTGTTTTGGTAAATTTTGAAGCTATTAAAAAATTGAAAGAAGATGATGAACGAATTTCTTTTGATGATGTATTTTTTAAAAGAATATTTAATAGTTACATTATACAAAAAGAGGGCAATCAAAATTTAGAAGTTAAAGAGAATTTAACTGAACTCGATATCCGACTCGAAAGTGAACAAACCAAAATTTATTTTCTTAATAAACAAACCAAGCTTTGGGGTAATTAATAAAAACAAAAAAACTCTCAAAAATGAGAGTTTTTTTGTTTTATACTGTTTCTAAAACAGTATGTCGCTCCAAGTTGCTAATCCCCCATT
>PFUQ01000178.1:521-14344 GCA_002790175.1 Flavobacteriales bacterium CG_4_9_14_3_um_filter_32_8 | reverse complement strand
TTTGCATAGTTTTTATTTTGTGAGATAAAATTAAGAAATTTATTTCTAAGTAAT
The DNA here is from genome assembly GCA_002790175.1 of Flavobacteriales bacterium CG_4_9_14_3_um_filter_32_8. Taxonomy (GTDB): domain Bacteria; phylum Bacteroidota; class Bacteroidia; order Flavobacteriales_E; family Vicingaceae. The sequence continues at coordinate 14,290 of PFUQ01000178.1, read as the reverse complement.
TGGTAATGAAGAAGAGATTAACTTATTCTTAACAATTTTTAGGATAAACGAATAATGTCTGCTCCTATTGCATTTAGTCGGTCGTCAATAAATTGATAACCTCTATCTATTTGTTCAATGTTACTAATATTACTTTCTCCGTCTGCCGAAAGTGCTGCAATTAATAAAGATACCCCAGCTCTAATATCTGGCGAGGACATGGTTGTTCCTCTTAAATTATATTCTTTATTAATTCCAATAACGGTTGCTCGATGTGGGTCGCAAAGTATAATTTGTGCTCCCATATCTTTTAGTCGATCAATAAAAAACAAACGGCTATCAAACATTTTTTGATGAATTAAAACAGTTCCTTTTGCTTGCACAGCAGTAACTAAAATTACACTTATTAAATCGGGAGTAAAGCCAGGCCAAACAGCATCATAGATAGTTGGTATAGAACCGTCTATCATTTTTTTAATTTCATAATTACTTTGTGAAGGGATGTAAATATCATCGCCTTTAAGTTGAATGTCGATACCCAATCTTCTAAAGGTGTCTGGAATTCTTCCCAACATATCCACTCTACAATCTTTAATGGTAATTTCCGATTGTGTCATTGCTGCCAAACCAATAAAAGAACCTACTTCAATAAAATCTGGTAACAATCGATGCGAGCAACCACCTAATTCAGTTACTCCCTCAATAGTTAATAAGTTAGAGGCAACACCCGATATTTTTGCACCCATTCTGTTGAGCATGGCACATAATTGTTGAAGGTAAGGTTCGCAGGCAGCATTATAAATAGTAGTTTTTCCTTTTGCCATAACTGCTGTCATCACAATATTAGCAGTACCAGTTACAGAAGGTTCATCTAAAAGAATATACTTGCCTGTAAGGTTATCTGCTTTCAATGAATAAATGCCAGATTTAGCATCGTAAGTAGAGGTGGCGCCTAATTGTGCAAATCCTAAAAAGTGAGTATCTAGTGGGCGAGCTCCAATTTTATCGCCACCAGGTTTTGGCATGAAAGCTTTTTTAAATCGAGCCAAAAGTGGCCCCATTATCATTACGGAACCTCTTAATGAAGCCGCTCTTTTTTTAAATTGCTCACTTTGTAAATAATCCAGATTAACATTGTCAGCCTGAAAGTGAACAGTTCCATTTCCCACTCGTTCTACTTTTACGCCTAATTCTTCTAATAAATCGATTAAAAAATTAACGTCTCTTATGGAAGGAAGATTGGTTAGTGTAACCCTTTCTGCTGTTAATAGCACAGCACACACAACCTGTAATGCCTCATTTTTAGCACCTTGTGGAATCAATTCACCTTTTAAACGATTTCCACCTTTTATTTTAAAAGTAGCCATTATTAATATCTACGTTTTTTGAAATTTTGTTTTTTCTGCGGTTGTTTACTGTTTTTAGAAGCAGCGATTGGTGTTTTCTTTTTATTCATGGAAAGGATATCGTTGGTAGGAAGAATTTGAACAGATTCTGGCACAACTAATTGTCCTTTAGAGATGAGTTTTAAATCGGCTAAAATCTGTTTATCTTCCACACTGTCTTGGTTAAAAGTAAGGTAGGTTTTTTTCATCAAATTCACAATTACACCGATTAAAGCATTTTTCTCATCACCTTCCTCAAACTTAATGGCGGTATCAATTAAATCCTTAATAGATTTTCCATAATGTTTAAATCTATTTTCAGTTACTGGGTAATCCATTTTTTTTGGTTTCTCAAAAATGACTTCTCTGTTCGGTAGAGGATAAGGTGAATCTACATCTAATTTAAAATCGGAAATGATAAATAAATGATCCCACAATTTGTGTTTAAAATCGGCAATATCTCTTAAGTGAGGGTTTAATTGTCCCATCACGCTAATAATTCCATGTCCCATTTTATTGCGTTCTTCTCTATCTTCTAATGCAATGGCATGCTCCACCATTTTCTGAATATTTCGTCCATATTCGGATATTGCCATTTGGTTTCTTCTAGTGTTGTAATCTTTTTCTTCTATTGTTTCCATTTTGTAAGTTCAAATTTACTAGGTTCAAAAGTACTTATTTATTTTAAAGTGTGTTTAAACCACAGAGCGTATATAAAAAATAAATTTGTTTTGTTCGTTTTAATTTTTTACTTTAATAATCCGTAGTGCATTTAGCAAATATTAATTTTTAAGTTGTTAATGTTTCTATCAAAAAGGAACTTGTTAATGTATTGAATGACTGTCATAGCGGTAATCTTAGATAAGATTCTAGTTTTAAAACCAAGGAAACTTTTAGCATAGTTTCTTCTAATCATAAACTGGTCGCACAATTGAGAGAAAAGCGTTTCTATTCGCTTTCTGGATTTTCTAAAAATGTAGGGTTGTTTTTTGTAGTTTTTTTGGTTTATCCTCATTGGCACTCCAAGTTTAATCTGAGCAGTTTCAAATAAATCAAGTCGCACCTCTTCTGATAAATATCCTTTATCACCAAGCAATACACAGTTAGATAATTGTTGCTTTATATCTTTTAAATAATGAACATCATGAATGGATGCTTTACTAATGTCTATGCTTTTAAAAATTCCATTAACAGAGCAAGTTGCATGTAATTTATACCCATAAAAATACATTTGTTGGGAAGCACAAAAATCTTTATCTGGAGAGGAGTGAAAATCTTCTTTACAGATTTTACTTCTTCCCCTTCTTGAAAGTTTACAAACCTCTAAAGGCATTATTTCGAACAAGTTCTGTTCAAACTCTCCGATAGGCAATTCTTTTTTTTTGACTTTGTGAATAAAATCTCCCACCTGAAAACCTTTTTTGGTGGCAAGGAATTGCAACCATATTTCATTCAAATCGTTTAAAAGTTATTAACAAGTGGTAAAAAGTGGTAAAAAGTGGTAAAAAATGAATTATTTTTACGTTTTAAAAAACTAATAGCTTGATAGCTAGCGGATGGCGATAACAAATTTTATAGGCGAATTCGAATGTAAGTTGGATGCAAAAGGAAGATTGATGCTTCCTTCCAACTTAAGAAAGCAGTTGGACCCATCTGCTCAGGAGCGATTTGTAATGAACCGAGGTTTTGAAAAATGTTTGGTGTTGTATCCAAAAAACGATTGGGAATACATCAGTGCTGAGGTCAATAAGCTCAACCAATATGTAAAAAAGAATAGAGAATTTATTCGCTATTTCTATCGCGGTGCATCGGAGTTAGGTTTGGATGTTACTGGTAGAATTTTGTTTCCAAAAAGAATGTTGGATTATGCAGGTGTTGCCAAGGATGTGGTGTTGTTCGCTTATGGCAACAGAATAGAAATATGGGATGCAGCAACTTATCATGGCTTGTTGACTGATGAGCCAGATGAGTTTGCAAAATTAGCAGAAGAAGTGATGGGCAGAAGTTCAGAAAATCAGGATGAAAATGGAGTATCATAATCCAGTTTTGCTAAAAGAATCGGTTGATGGCTTAACTATAAAGAATGACGAAACATGTGTTGATGTAACATTTGGAGGTGGTGGTCATTCGAAAGAGATTTTAAAAAGATTAGGGGAAAAAGGGAAGTTGTTTGGCTTTGATCAGGATAAAGATGCAGTAGCCAACAATATTGTTGATAATCGGTTTGAGTTGGTGAAACAGAACTTTCGTTATTTGAAAAATTACTTAAAATTTTATCAGGCAATTCCTGTGGATGGTATTCTAGCTGACTTGGGAGTTTCTTCTCACCAATTTAATGAAGGAGAAAGAGGGTTTTCGATTCGTTTTGATGGTCCTTTAGACATGAGAATGAATCAAAGCAATAGTTTAACGGCTGAAAAAGTCATTAACGAATATGCAGAAGAAGAGTTGATAAGAATTTTTAAAGAGTATGGGGAAATAAAAAATTCGAAGCAGTTGGTGTTCGAAATTGTAAATCAACGAGAAGCTGGAAGGATAAAAAAAACTCAAGAGTTGATTGACATCGTTGAAAAGTTTGTTCCTGGAAAATTGAGAAACAAGTTTTTAGCACAAGTTTTTCAGGCATTAAGGATAGAGGTGAATGATGAACTAGGAGCTTTGAAAGATATGCTTGAACAAAGCTATGAAGTGTTAAAGCAAGGTGGTAGATTGTCAGTAATAACCTATCATTCATTAGAAGACAGGCTTGTAAAGAATTTTTTTAAGATGGGAAAGTTTGAAGGAGAGTTGGAAAAAGATTTTTATGGAAACCCAAAATTAAAGTTTAAGCAAATAAATAGAAAACCAATTCTTCCAAGCGAGGAAGAAATAAAAAATAACAATAGGTCTAGAAGTGCAAAACTTAGAATAGCCGAAAAATTGTAAATGAAAAAGTGAACAGTTTTAAACAAGAAGAAAATACAATAGAATCAAAACCAGAAACTGGTAAAGTTTCTAAATCGTTGGCGAATATATTTTCAGGAAGTTTTTTATCGAAAGATGTGGTAATCAAATCTTTACCATTTATTTTCTTTTTAACATTTATGGGAATTCTTTATATCGCCAATGGATATTATGCCGAAAGAACGGTGAGAGATTTATACAAAGTTGGTAATGAATTAAAGGAGTTAAGATCGGAATACATTACCCTAAAATCAGATTTGAATTATAAGAGTAAACAATCGCAAGTAGCTCAGGCAACTGAAATTCTTGGAATAAAAGAGTCAACTATTCCTCCAACAAAAATAGTAGTTGATGAACGTGATATGGAGAAAATAAATCAATTCAATTAAAATGAAAGATAACAAGCAAACCATTTTTTCTAGAGTATATCTGATATATGGGATGGTTTGCCTTTTTGCCATCATTATTATCGGGCAAACAGTTAATCTACAAATTATACAAGGAGACAAGTGGAAAGAGAAAGAAGAATCTTTGACGCGTACATTTAAAGAGATTGATGCGGTAAGAGGAAATATTTATGCAGCTGATGGAAGTTTGTTAGCGACCTCTATACCAAAGTATGAAATTCGATTTGATGCCAACACCAACGCCTTAACCGATGGGTATTTTAATGAAAATGTAGATTCTTTAGCCTTTGAGTTATCCAAATTATATCCCGAAAAAACAAAATGGCAATATTTAACAGCATTAAAAACTGCACGAAAAAAAGGGGCTCGTTACCAATTAATTAGAAGAAATGTAAAGTACACCGATTTAAAAAGAATTAAAAAATTTCCAATTTTTAGAAATGGAAAATACAAAGGCGGTTTTATTTATACCCAACAAAATAGAAGGGTAAACCCCTTTAATATTTTAGCTTCAAGAACAATTGGCTACGAACGAGAAGGGCTAAAGCCTGTTGGATTAGAAGGAGCTTATAGCAAAGAGCTAACTGGAGTTAACGGAAAGCAGTGGATGCAAAAAATTGCAGGCGGAGTTTGGATGCCTATTGATGAAAATAATGGTAAAGAATCGGAAGATGGTAGTGATATTTATACCACGATTGATATTAATATTCAGGATGTTGCAGAACATGCCTTGTTAAAACAATTAGAAACTCATCAGGCAGACCATGGTTGTGTGGTGATGATGGAGGTTGCTACTGGTGATGTGAAGGCAATTGCCAATTTAAAAAGAAATATCGATGGCACTTATTATGAAGGTTATAATTATGTGATTGGAGAAAGCACTGAACCAGGGTCGGTATTTAAACTTGCCTCCTTAATGGCTGCTTTTGAAGATGGTTACTTGGATTTGAATGATCGGGTAAATACCGAGAATGGAACAACTAAGTTTTATGATGCTGTGATGAGAGATTCTCACGAAGGTGGTTATGGTACTATTTCTATTAAAGAATCCTTTATGAAATCTTCGAATGTTGCCATTTCAAAAGAGATAAACAGAGTTTATTCAGCAAAGCCACAGGAATTTATAGATCGGCTTTACAAAATGGATTTGAATAAAAAATTAGGAATAGAAATCGCTGGTGAATCCTCTCCATTTATAAAAAGTACAGATAGCCAAACATGGTCAGGAATTTCTTTGCCTTGGATGTCTATTGGATATGAAGTACAAATGACACCGCTACAAATTTTAACTTTTTACAATGCTGTTGCCAATGACGGTAAAATGGTGAAGCCAAAATTTGTAAAAGAAATTCGTCAACGAGGAAAATTAATTAAACATTACGATACCGTAGTTATTAATAATTCCATCTGCTCCAAAAAAACCATTCAAATGGCAAAAGAAATGTTGGAAGGTGTAGTAGAAGAAGGAACAGGAAGAAACCTAAAAAACGCAGTCTATAAAATTGCTGGAAAAACAGGAACTGCACAAATTGCAAACGATAAATATGGCTATAAATACGAAGCTAAAGTAAGCCACCAAGCTTCTTTTGTTGGTTATTTTCCTGCGGATAAACCTAAATATTCTTGCATTGTTGTCATCAATGCACCTACTCAAAATGTGTATTATGGAAATTTAGTAGCTGGTCCAATATTTAAAGAAGTAGCCGATAAAGTTTATGCAAGTAGCATACAAATTCATGAAGAACTAAAAACCAAAGAAAGTTTTGCAGCATCTCGAATTCCAGTTGCAAAAAATGGTTATTACTCAGATTTATCAAAAATATACTCTACGCTTCATGTAAAGACAATTCTTTCGAGCAATACTCCCAAATGGGCGAAAGTAACTACTAGCGAAAAAGAAGTAAAAATTGACAAGAAAAATATTGCTCCCATTTATGTTGCTGATGTAACAGGAATGAGCATTAGAGATGCTATTTATATTCTAGAAAATCAAGGATTAAGAGTAAGTTTTACAGGCAATGGAGCAGTTATTAATCAATCTGTCTTGCCAGGTAATAAAATAATAAAGGGCGAAAAAATAATATTGGAATTAGCATCATGAAACTATTAAAAGATATCATTTATAAAATAGGGATTATTGAGGTTGTTGGCTCAACTCATTTGACTATTGAAAAGATATGTTTTGATTCGCGAACTATTGAAAAATCTAGTCTTTTTATAGCAGTTTCAGGCACTCAAGTAGATGGGCACCAATACATCGATAAAGCAATCGAAGATGGAGTTATTGCTGTTGTTTGTGAAATTTTACCTAGTCAATTTAAAGAAAATGTAACTTATGTAAGAGTAGCAGATAGTAGTTTGGCTTTAGGAATAATTGCAGCTAATTTCTACGATAATCCTGCAACAGAAATTAAACTAATAGGAATAACTGGAACCAACGGTAAAACCACAACAGCAACACTTTTATACGATTTATTTACTCAATTAGGAAATAAATCAGGATTACTTTCTACTGTAGTTAACAAAGTAGGAATAGAAAACATTCCATCCACACATACCACACCAGATGCCATTCAGCTAAATGCTTTGTTAAGATATATGGTTTCCGAAGGTTGCGAATATTGTTTTATGGAGGTGAGTTCACATGCCATTCATCAACATCGGGTTTCAGGATTGAATTTTATTGGAGGGGTATTTACCAATATTACACACGATCATTTAGATTATCACAAAACATTTGATGAATACGTGAAAGCAAAAAAACAATTTTTCGATGGTTTAAGCGAAACTGCTTTTGCTTTGGTAAATAAGGATGATAAAAATGGAATGGTAATGTTGCAAAACACCAAAGCACAAAAAGCTACCTATTCGCTTAAAAGTATGTCCGATTTTTCATGTAAAATCATTGAAAGTGATTTTTCTGGTATGCAGTTAAATATTGATGGAAGCGAAGTATGGACCAAACTTATTGGCAGATTTAATGCTTACAATTTATTGGCAATTTACGCAACAGCTATTTTGCTCGGTCAGGATAAATTAACAGTTCTTACTGCTATCAGCAATTTAACAGCAGTTGAAGGAAGATTTCAATATGTAAAATCTCAGAATAATATAGCTGGTATTGTGGACTATGCTCATACACCAGATGCCTTACAAAATGTTTTAGCAACTATCAATGACATCAGAACAGGAAATGAAAAATTAATTACACTCGTTGGATGTGGTGGCGATAGAGATAAAGCAAAAAGACCAATAATGGCAAAAATTGCTTGCGATTGGAGTGATAAAATAATTTTAACATCCGACAATCCAAGATCGGAAGACCCAGAAGAAATTATTAACCAGATGCGTGTTGGTGTGGAGGGTATTCACTTTAAAAAAGTATTGGCAATTGTAAATAGAGAAGAAGCCATCAAAACAGCTTGCTCCTTAGCCAATGAAGGAGATATCATTTTAATTGCAGGAAAAGGTCACGAAAAATACCAAGAAATAAAAGGAATAAAATTACCCTTTGATGATATGAAAATATTGAGTGAAACTTTTGAAATAATATGAAGGTGTTGAAATGTGCAAATGAGTTGATGAGAAAAGGTGAAGATGGGAAAATGAAGAGCTATAAAAATTATAGATAATGGTAGAACAGAAAGAGAACCTTATTGTTGATTTAACATTCTCATTTGCTTTGAAAGTAATTGAATTTGTAGGAGTGCTTGAAGAAAAAAAGAAATATGTTATAGCAAAACAGTTGCTGAAATCAGGGACAAGTATTGGAGTAAATATATGGGAAGCTCAAAGCTCGGAAAGTAGAGCAGATTTTATTCATAAGTTAAAGATTGCTGCTAAGGAAACTGAAGAAACAGATTATTGGTTAAGGCTATGCAATAAAGCTAAATCTTATCCAAACACAGAAGAATTAGTAGAAGAAATATTGAGCATAAAGAAGGTTTTAGGAAAAATAATAGCATTATCAAAAAAATAAGAAATGAAAAAAATAGAGACTTATAGCAAACAATTTGCACATCTACAAATCAAACAATCTACACATTAATAATGTTATACTATTTATTTACATACTTACAAGAATTAGATGTGCCTGGAGCAGGTGTGTTTCAATACATCACATTTAGAGCAGCATTTGCTTTAATAGGTTCGCTAATCATATCCATGATAATTGGCAAAAAAATTATTCAACATTTGCAATTGTTACAAGTTGGAGAAATTGTTCGGGATTTAGGTTTACAAGGTCAAATTGAAAAACAAGGAACGCCAACAATGGGTGGATTAATCATTTTAGCATCTATTTTAATTCCCACGTTATTATTTGCTCGATTGGATAATATCTACATTATTTTAATGATAATAGCTACCATTTTGCTTGGATTAATTGGGTTTATAGATGATTACATAAAAGTTTTTAAAAAGAATAAGCAAGGGCTCGCAGGGAAATTTAAAATAATGGGACAGGTTGGTGTAGGAATTATTGTAGGATGTTTACTTTATTTTAATGAAGATGTTGTGGTGAAACAAAAAACATTTAATGATAATGCTCCAACCCACGTAAGTTATGAGCTTCAAAACGACGAGGTTCAAGAATCTGAGACTAATTACTCTTGGGAAGAAGTAAAATCTACGGTTACTACCATTCCATTTATGAAAAACAATGAATTTAATTATTCATCACTCACCAGTTGGGCTGGTCAATATTCTTATTTGTTAGGTGGTATTGTTTTCATTCTTATCGTTATCATCATTACCACAGCAGTTTCTAATGGAGCCAATATGACAGATGGTTTAGATGGCTTGGCAACAGGAACTTCAGCCATTATCGGAGTTACATTGGCAGTTTTTGCTTACGTTTCGGGTAACACCGTTTTTGCTGATTATCTAAACATTATGTACATCCCAAATTCTGGTGAGTTGGTAATATTTATTGCAGCATTTGTTGGAGGTTGCATAGGCTTTTTATGGTACAACTCCTATCCTGCCCAAGTTTTTATGGGCGATACTGGAAGTTTAGCCTTAGGCGGAATAATAGCAGTTTTCTCTTTTGCAGTCAGAAAGGAATTATTAATTCCCTTGTTGTGCGGAATATTTTTAGTGGAAAACCTATCAGTAATGATTCAAGTAGGTTATTTCAAATATACCAAAAAGCGATTTGGAGAAGGGAAAAGAGTGTTTTTGATGGCTCCATTGCATCATCATTTTCAAAAGAAAAACATGCACGAAGCCAAAATTGTATCTAGGTTTTGGATTATTGGGATAATGCTAGCACTACTAACCTTTGTAACCTTAAAGTTAAGATAAAGTGAATAAAAGATTGGTCATATTAGGTGGTGGAGAAAGCGGAGTTGGAGCGGCTATGTTGGCTAAGAAAAAAGGGTTTGAGGTATTTGTCTCTGATAAAGGAAAGATAAAAGAGAAATACAAAAATGTTCTTATAAATATTGATGTTGAATGGGAAGAGGAAAAGCATACGGTAGCTAAAATTCTGAATGCAACAGAAGTGGTGAAAAGCCCTGGAATACCAGATACTGCTCCTTTGATTTTACAATTAAAAGAAAAAGGTATTGCTGTAATTTCCGAAATAGAATTTGCTGGCAGATATACTCAAGCAAAAATTATTGGAATTACAGGAAGTAATGGAAAAACCACCACAACATTGTTAACCTACCATCTACTCAAAAAAGCAGGGTTAAATGTTGGATTAGCTGGGAATATCGGAGATAGTTTAGCAAAACAAGTTGCGGAGGACGATAAACAAATCTATGTGTTGGAATTAAGCAGTTTTCAGCTCGATGGAATGTTTGATTTTCATATAGATATTGCTATGATTCTGAACATTACCCCAGATCATTTAGATAGATACGATTACCAGTTTGAAAATTATGTAGAATCTAAGTTTAGAATCTTACAAAATCAAACCGATTCCGATCATGTTATCTACTGTTATGATGATGAAGAAATTATGAAGAGAATAGATAATTACAAAGGAATAAAACATCCATTTAGCATAAAAACAGTAACCTCCAATGGAGCTTATAGCAATAAAGAAAATTTAATAATAAACACTAATAATAAATTATATACAATGACAATTCAAGAATTAGCACTACAAGGGAAGCACAACCTTTACAATTCTATGGCAGCAGGAATAGCAGGTAAAGTACTGGAGCTTAAAAAAGACATTATCAGAGAAAGTTTAACAGACTTTCAAAACATTGAACACCGACTAGAAGAAGTAGGAAAAGTTCATGGAATTACTTTTGTTAACGATTCAAAAGCAACCAATGTTAACTCAACTTGGTATGCCTTAGAAAGCTTTCAACATCCATTAATTTGGATAGTTGGTGGTGTTGATAAAGGGAATGATTACCAAATATTAGAACAATTAGTTGCCGATAAAGTAAAAGCTATTGTTTGTTTAGGAAAAGACAATACAAAGATACATGAAGCTTTTAAAGGAATTATTGAAAATATTGTTGATGCTGAAAGTGCTCAAGAAGCTGTAAAATTAGCTTACCAATTCGGAGTTCAAGGAGATACTGTGCTATTGTCTCCAGCGTGTGCAAGCTTCGATTTGTTTGACAATTATGAAGACAGAGGTCAACAATTTAAAAAAGCAGTAAGAGCTTTGTAGATGAAACTGCTAGGCAACATATCTGGACAGCAATTTTACTATTGTGCCATCGATGATTTAATAGATAGATGTTCTCAAGTAGAGAAATGTGTGATAATTATCGATGAAAACCATTTAGAAAAATTTTTAACCAACGGAATAAGCATTATTGGAGTCTGTGTGAATCAAATTATTATTATTGGTGGAGATGTAAACACAGCATTTTTTCGATTTAAAGATGAAAACTTACTCTTGTTGGCTGCAAATACTTTTGAAGAAGCTGCACGTTTTGCAAAATTAGGAGCAGGTTTTTTCCGCGATGTCATCTGTATTCCAAAAGAAGATGAAAATACGGCAAAAGCAATCATCAATTCAATTAAGGTTTAAGCAAAAATGTCATTTGTTGAAAAATATATAAAAGGGGATAAGGTAGTTTGGGCTGTAGTCTTATTGTTGGCTATTTTTTCTATTTTGGCAGTATATAGTTCCATCGTAACATTAGCTTACAAATACAAAGATGGCGATACCTTATATTACCTTTTCAAACATTCATTTATTTTATTTATAGGATTTTGGTTAATGTTATTGGCACATCAATTAAATTATAAATATTACTCCAGAATATCTCAAATAGCCTTATTTATTTCTATTCCTTTATTATTATTAACCTTATTTACAGGAGCCAACATAAACGATGCAAGTAGGTGGTTGGTTATTCCTGTTATTGACCAAACCTTTCAAACTTCCGATTTAGCAAAACTAGCGTTAATCATGTATCTAGCCCGGTTATTGTATAAAAAACAAGATAACATCAAAGATTTTAAATCTGCTTTTGTCCCCATTATGCTCCCAGTGTTAATTGTTTGCGGATTAATATTGCCTGCTAACTTTTCAACTGCACTAATGCTTTTTACCACTTCGCTAATTATTATGTTTATTGGTAGAGTCAGTATGAAATACATCTTTTATTTGATTGCGATTGCAGTTGGTTCATTACTATTAATGTTATTAATAGCAAAAGCAAATCCTGATTTATTACCTCGTTTAGGAACGTGGAATAGTCGGATAGAATCTTTTATTGAAGGAGATAGCGAAGGTAATTATCAAGCAGACCAAGCAAAAATTGCAATTGCAACAGGAGGCTATATTGGCAAAGGACTTGGAAAAAGTACACAACGAAATTTTTTGCCTCATCCATATTCCGACTTTATTTATGCCATCATTATTGAAGAATATGGGCTTGCTGGCGGTTTTTTTGTTATCTTTCTGTACCTAATTTTATTCTATCGGTCGATAAGAATTGCACAGCATTCCGAAAAATCTTTTGGAACTTTTTTAGTGATTGGGCTATCATTTAGTTTGGTTTTTCAAGCCATGATAAATATGGCGGTAGCCGTCAACTTATTTCCTGTAACTGGGCAGCCGCTTCCATTAGTTAGTATGGGAGGAACTTCCATTTGGTTTACTTGTTTAGCCATCGGAATTATTTTAAGTGTAAGCAGAAATACAGCATCAGAAAAATCTTTCAACGTCAATGCAGCAGTATAAAATCATCATAAGTGGAGGTGGAACTGGAGGACATATTTTTCCAGCTATTGCAATTGCAAATGCCATAAAATTAAAATACCCAACTGCTAAAATCCTTTTTGTTGGTGCTTTAGGAAAAATGGAAATGGAAAAAGTTCCTGCTGCTGGTTACGATATTATTGGATTACCAATTATGGGCATTCAAAGAAGGTTAACTTTTCAAAATTTTAAAGTTCCTTTTAAAGTGATTGCCAGTTTGCTAAAAGCAAAAAAAATAGTTAACGATTTTAAACCCGATGTAGTTGTCGGTGTTGGTGGTTATGCAAGTGGACCATTATTAAAAGTGGCAACTAATAAAGGAATACCTGCTTTATTGCAGGAACAAAATTCTTTTCCAGGAATTACCAATAAAATGTTAGCAAAAAAAGTTCAACGAATATGTGTGGCTTATGCCAATATGGAGCGATTTTTTCCTAAAGAAAAAATAATGTTAACAGGAAATCCAGTCCGACAAGACATTAAAAATTTAGAAGCAAAAAGAGCAAGGGGCATTGAACATTTTGATTTGGATGCTACTAAAAAAACAGTTTTGGTGGTTGGAGGCAGTTTAGGAGCCAGAACAATCAATCAGAGTATTGATGCTGGTTTAGAAGAAATTGTAAAAAATGACATACAGTTAGTTTGGCAAACAGGAAATTTGTATGTAAACGAAGCCAACGCCGCAGTTGCTAGAGTTGCAAATAAAGGAGTAAAAACAATGCCGTTTATTAGTAAAATGGATTATGCTTATGCGGTGGCAGATGTAGTAGTTTCAAGAGCAGGAGCAATGTCAGTTTCTGAATTAAGCATCGCTGCAAAACCTACCATTTTTGTCCCTTTACCGAGTGCCGCAGAAGATCATCAAACAAAAAA
>PFUQ01000178.1:0-382 GCA_002790175.1 Flavobacteriales bacterium CG_4_9_14_3_um_filter_32_8 | reverse complement strand
GCATATACTGATGCTGCAAGTATTATTGCCGATGAAGTAATTAAATTGATAATAACCTCCCCTCTTGAGGGGGGATTAAGGGGTGTGTAAAATATCTCTGTTAAAATTGAGACTATTTTAAAAAATCTCAATTTAAGATAAGGAGCTCTCTACAAACAAGATTAAAATTTTAACGAGTATGATACAAAAGTATAACCAGCTTACCAAAGTACACCAATTAATAAAAAAGCAATTTAAAGGCACACCCGATGAGATTGCCAACCGACTAGGTATTTCAAAAAGTAGCTTGTACAACTATTTTGATGAATTAAAACAATTGGGTGCAGAGATAAAGTATTGCCGCACTTTAAATAGTCGCTCCTTAAAAAGTATTTAACATATT
>PFUQ01000077.1:14565-16460 GCA_002790175.1 Flavobacteriales bacterium CG_4_9_14_3_um_filter_32_8 | reverse complement strand
ACCATTACAGCAGCAGTGTTAGAAATCCACATACTTAACCCTGCAGTAGTTACCATAAAACCAAGCACTAAATAGGAAGGTTTACTTCCAATAATATTAACAAGGTGTAAAGCAATTCGTTTATGAAGATTGGCTTGTTGAATACCTTGAGCCAACATGAGTCCTCCTAAAAATAAGAAAATAATTTCTTTTCCATAAAATAAAGCCGTGGCTTTGGTATCTAAAATTCCAAATAAGGGAAAAAGAAAAATAGGGAGAAGTGAAGTAACAGCAATTGGCACGATTTCAAAAATCCAAAAAATAGCCATAATTACAACAATTGCAGCCATTGTTGGTGCTTGTGGATAAGTAGTTTCGGGAACATAATGATAACAAACAAGTGCAAGTAAAATTGCCAAAACACCATAAATCCATTTTTGTTTCAATAGTTGAAATTTATTCATCGGGTTTTAGATTAATTAGTTTTTTGTAATAAATGAGTATTGGTATTAAAGAAATAAAAATAAACAATCCACTAATAACATATGCCCAAATTATATGAGAATTTTTTGCAAAAAAAGTTAGCGAAAATAAAGTAATAAAAGTAAAACGCATCATCACGTTGATAGTTTGAAAAACACTACCAGCTCTGCCAATAATATGATTGGGAATGTGATTAAATAAATACGTTGTTCTTAAAACTCTAGTTCCGGCATTGGTTAAGCCTAGTGTAAAGCAAACAAAAAGTAATATCGTAGCACTTTGAGTAAGCGCTAAGGTTTCAAAAACAATTACGCTTAGTGTCATCAAAATGATAATGGCGTTAATGGTGTTGGTATTTTTAAAAATCCAACGTATTCCAATACCAGAAAATAAAGCCCCAACAGCATATATCATTTCTGCACCAGCATAAATGGCAGAATTAGCGTGTAAATGATTGTTAATGTAAATTGGCATTAGTTGATGGATGTGAATTAACAACATGGCAAAAATGGCATAAGAGCCTACTCCAAAATGAAAAATTAAAGGAACTTTTTTTAGAAATGTAATTCCTTGTTTTAATCTATTGAGTACTGAACCTACATCAATATTATTTGTTTTTACAGGTGTATATTTTATTAACAAAATCAATATAAAAGCGATAAAATAAGTACTCGCATCCATTAAAAATATTTCGTGCAAACTCCATTTAGCAATCCTAAAATGAAAAAATTGCCCAACTCCTATATCATCTAAAAATTCTTGATTAACTCCTGTAATTAGAATGGCTGCTAAAGCTCCAGATAAAACACTCGTAGCTTGACCTTGAACTTCTATGATAGAATTTATTTTACCATAATTTACTTTTTCGGTAATTTCTTGACCAAAAGCATATAAAGTAGGGTAGTGCACATTGTAAATAAACATGGTAGTGCAAAACACAACTCCAATTAATGCAATCTGCAATTCTCCTAAAAAGAAACCAATAGCTGCAATACTTCCAATAATTAACCCTCCTGCTAAAGTGATGAGTAAAAAAATATTTTTACGAGGATAGCGGTCAACCAATGTACCCACATAAAGTCCCCAAAACAAGGTTAAAAAAGTTGTGGCACCATAGATGATACCAAATGTTGAACTGGAATGAAGTACATCAGAAAAATACCAAGGAATAGCTAACATACTTATCCCTTGAGCAAAGCCCGAAACAGCATTGGCAGCGATTAACAAATAAAGGGCTTTTTTATTTTGCAATTGTTTAAATTTGTATGGTAAAATTAACATTATATCTTGACCAAATTTTATAAAAATATGTCGTACGACAGGGCTTTAGAAAAAGCAAAGTGGTATTGCTCTTTTCAAGAGCGAAGCAGATTAGATTTGGAACAACGATTCTTTGCTTGGCATGTAGCAAAATCGGATTGGGATAAAATAAT
>PFUQ01000077.1:13619-14519 GCA_002790175.1 Flavobacteriales bacterium CG_4_9_14_3_um_filter_32_8 | reverse complement strand
GCTTATGTAAGAGGAAAGTTTCGCATTAAAAAATGGGGAAGAAACAAAATTATTTTAGGATTGCTTCAAAAAAAAATAAGCAACAAGCTGATTAATGAAGCCATTCATCGAGAAATTGAAGAAGAAGAATACCTTCAAATGATAAATGAATTAATTGATAAGAAAATCCAACTGATTAACGAATCGGATGAGTTAAAGAAAAGAGATAAAATTTACCGATACTTAATTTCTAAAGGTTATGAGTCGGAATTGGTGGCGAATGAATTGAACTCTATTTAACCATTTTTTTTTCATTAATTACTTGATATCCAAAAAACCCATCACTTAAAGTAACTCTAAAAATAGGATTTCCAGTAAATTCTGCTGGATTAAAATCGGTTAATTCAACTATTTTACGCTCACCAGCGTATTCATTATTTTCTAAAACAACACCCATCACTTTAGAATTTTCATCACCTTCAAAATAGATTTTTTCTATTTTAAAATCATGGGGTCGAGTATTTGTTGCAAACATAAAATTGATGACTAAAAACAAACCACTAAAAATTGGAGCAACGCCCATTATGTTAAAAAGGATAACTTCATATTTAATAAAGTGAAGCCATTTTCGATAAAATTGGATGGGAATTAAAAAACCAATGACAGCAAAAGCGGCGATAAATTTTGAAAAATCGAAAATGCTGATTAACGTTAGTGAATAAAAAATTACTGATAAACCAAAACCAACAAAAAAACAAATAACAGTAATCGTCATAAAGATAGCACTTCTATCTTTTTTTGGTTGGTAGTTAGGCGAAGAAGGTTGATTGTATTTATGAATGCTATTATTATTCAATAACCATCAGTTTAAAAAAGGATTATTTGCTCGTTCAAAACTTATCGTGGTTGAAGGTCCATGAC
>PFUQ01000077.1:791-13541 GCA_002790175.1 Flavobacteriales bacterium CG_4_9_14_3_um_filter_32_8 | reverse complement strand
CTGGTAAGTCCGTTCTTCCAATACTTCCTCTAAACAAAACATCTCCGCAAATAACAAACTTATCTTCAAAACTAACCAAGACAATATGTCCTGCACTATGCCCAGGAACATAACGAACTTCTAATTTTGAGTTTCCAAAGTTAATCATATCACCATCTTTTAAAAAGGCAATCGGTTGGGGCGAAGGTTCACAATTAAAACCATACAAATGCCCATAATCAGCAACTGAGTTTAATGTTGCCAAATCGTTGGCATGAATTTCTAAACCAATTTTGAAAGTTGAAGCAACAAAATTATTCCCTAAAACATGGTCGATGTGGCAATGCGTATTTAGTAATTTTACTGGAATTAAATTATTGTTTTTGATGTAGTTAGTCAATGTGTTTTGCTCTTCAGTTCGATAACAACCGGGGTCAATAATGATACATTGTTTGGTTTCATCAGCTAACACATACGTATTTTCTTGAAAATCGTTAAAGGTAAAAAGTTGTATATGAATCATTGATTAATTGTAAAGTTTTATCAATTTTTTTGTGTGATGTATTTGTCTTTTTTCATTATTTATTTGAAGAATATATATTCCTTGCTTTAGATGAATAGGTATATTACTATTTGATTTTCCTGTGCCATTTTTTACTAATTGCCCATCAACAGAAAAAACAGTATATTCAAATTCAAAATTCTCTTTCGAATTAATTGTGAAATAATCTACAATTGGATTGGGATACACAACAATATTTTCATTTTTTATAATGAAATCATTAATAGTTGTTAAAGTACATGTGAATGGATTAGGATAAATCGTTGCACCATTTTCAGAATAACAAACTAAACTACCATTATCATCAAACATTGGTAGAAGGCCTTCTAACAAACCATAAGTATTACCTACGCCTTCTATAATATTACCATCATACCAAATTTGACCCCAACTATCATAAGTTTGAAAATGCCATCTCTTTCTATAATTACTATCAACTAAAACAGAATCAATAGAATCAATAACTGCATAAAAGGTTGAGCCAAATTTATTTTTAGCCAATTGTTCCATATACCCTTTAATAGTATCCCCTGTTATTAAATTAAAATCATACAATAAATTTTCGTTGATGCTATCTTTCGGAATATAATATATTTTTTTTGCTAAGGAATCATTTCTATATGCACCTACAAAATTTACATCCATACCAATACCTAATGGATCCCCACAATAAAAAATACCAGCTCTTTTTAATTTATGATAGGTATTCAATCCTATTAAAGTATCTCCCATTATTTGGTAGTCATATTCAGTAAAATCAAAAGGTGGTGTGCATCCTGAAACGCCCCATTGAAATTTCCAAAAAGCATTAGATGTTGGAAAAGGATAATAAGTTTGAGCCTTCCCCGAAAAAGGATTGATAAAAAGGAGGAGAAAAAATAGTTGGGCAGTTTTTTTCATAGGTAATATTAAATAAAGATTAAATATAAACAATTTATTTTTAACTGCAAAAATAAAAAGTATTTACAATCCTCTTAAAATCACTAATTTTACGGTTAAACTTTACTTAAAATAAAATCGCTAGCTTCCCATATAATTTTTTTAAGTATAGCAATTGGTTTATTGCTATGTACCAATAAGGTAGATGCTCAATTTTACAATGGAACTCATGTTGGTTTTGGTAAAAATCGAGTGCAGTATGATTATTTTGAGTGGAAATATTATCGATACAACCAATACGAAACTTATTTTTATACTGGAGGCAATGAGTTAGCTATTTATACCGCTAAAGTTGCCCGACAACACATTAAAGATCAGGAAGCATTTTTTGAATATGATTTAGTAGATAAAATTCAATTTATTATCTTCAACAAACAATCGCATTTTAAACAAAGCAATGTTGGGTTATATCTTGAAAATGGTGATATGGGTGGTATTACTAACATTATGGGCTCAAAGGTATTTATTTATTACAATGGCGATTTAGCTGATTTTAATAGTCAGATTAAAGAAGGAATTGCACAAGTAATGATTAACCAACAAATTTATGGTTCTAACTGGCGACAAGTGTTAAAAAATACGAGTTTATTGTCAGTTCCCGATTGGTACAGCAAGGGACTAACTTCTTACTTATCTAATAAATGGAGCCCAGAAATTGAAAATAGTGTGAGAGATGGAATTACTTCGGGAAAATATAAAAAGTTTAATAGATTATCTGATAAAGAAGCCATTATTGCAGGACATTCATTATGGGCTTACATTATTGATACGTATGGCGAAGCGGTTATTCCTAACATTTTATACATGACTAGAGTTACCCAAAGTGTTGAAAAAGGATTTTTGTACGTGTTGGGCGTTTCTATGAAAAGTTTAACTAAAGAGTGGCGAACGTATTACGAAAATGAATATAAAAACTTAGTTCCAAGTGTTACTGATAATTATAAAAAAAATGAACTCTTTAAGATTAAAAAAAGAAGAGAGTATTCTGAGTTTAAAATGAGTCCTGATGGAAATAATTTTGCATACGTTACCAACCAATTAGGACAATACAAAATTTATATTTACTACAAAGACGTTAATAAAAAATATAAAATCTATAAAAAAGAATTTAAATTGGACCGTATCAACGACAAATCATTTCCAATACTAACTTGGCATCCAGCTAGCGAGATATTAGCTTTTGTTACCGAAGAAAAAGGTATATTATTAATGCATTTTTTTGATATTAAAACAGGTGGAATAGAAGTAAAAGCAATATTTAACATGGAAAAAATTACCGCCATGGATTATTCCGATAACGGACAGGAAATAGTTTTTTCGGGAGTTTATAAAGGTCAATCGGATTTGTATCTTTATTTTGTTGGACCTAATTCGCACAAACACATCACCAACGATTTATTTGATGATTTAGAACCAAAATTTATCGAAAATTCATCCAAAATTGTTTTTACCTCCAACAGAACCATTGATTCGTTAGGTTATCAACCAACAGATGAAGAACTGTTGAATAATCAAAAAGATGTATGGATAATTGATTATTTATTAAAAAAACCAACTCTAACGAGAGTAACGGAAACGCCTAAATTTTCTGAAAAACAACCAGAAGGTATCGATTCTATGCTTTACTATTTAGGAGAAAACGAAAATATTCTTTCTCGATTTAGTGCGGTAAAAGATAGTTTTATTACCTACATCGACACCTCCATTCATTTTTATCATTTTTATGATTTAAAACCAGTAACAGGTTTTTACGACAGGGGAATAATGGAACATGATATTTTAAAAAATGGAAAATACACCGAACTCTTAAAAGATAATTACAAGTATCATTTGTTGGTGAAAGACTTTAATGAAAAATCTGAAATAAATACCAATAATCAATTGAATATAAATTTTTTAGATACTAATAAAACAAAAGAGCAACAACTCCCTTTAAAGATAGGCTCTCCTGCTTTATTAAATTCGATTATTATTCCAAAGGATACCATTTCAGAGAACTTAATAGACATTAACCATTATGTTTTTGAAAATGAAAAAGGTAAAATTCAACGAAATACCATTGTTATTGGAAACGATACGAAAACTAAAAAAGATAGCTTGGTGGAAGAATTTAAAATTCCTAACCAACGAAATTACAACCTTTCATTTTTTAATGATAATTCAGCCATCAAGTTAAGTAACTCATTTGTGAATGAAGAATATCAACAGTTCACTGGTGGTCCATACATTAGTCCAGGTATTGGTGCTTTTATAAAATTTGGTGCCATCGATCTGTTTGAGGATTTTAAAATTTTTGGAGGGGTAAGGATATCTTCCTCCACAAGAGAATATTTTATGACTTATCAAAATTTAGTAAAAAGAACAGATAAAGAATACACTTTTTCCCGAACAACAACCAACAGTTCTGATGGTATTGATGTTTTTGGAATGTCAACTAACTCCCTTCATTACTCGTTAACTTATCCTTTTAGTGAAGTAGCAAGTATTAGAACAACTTTTACTGCCAGAAACGATAATAAGGTTACTAAATCTATCGATAATTATTCATTAGCCATACCAAATACCAACGAATACAGAGCTATTGGTAAAATTGCTTTTGTATTTGATAATTCACGCAATAAAATGACCAATATTTATTATGGTACTAAATTTAAAATTTTTGGCGAATATTATCAAGAAGTAGGTGATGGTTCATTTTTTTCTTCAAAAAGGAACATTAGCAATAATGGAGATGTAAAAGGTAAAGGAAATGGTACCAATGGAAATATGCAAGTTGTAGGTTTAGATTTTAGACATTCTCAAAAAATTAGCAGAGAATTTGTTTGGGTAAATCGCTTCGCAGCAAGTTCTTCTTTTGGTTATGAAAAACTAATCTATTATTTAGGTAGTTTGGATGATTGGATACCTGTTGGACAAGAGCAATTTATTAATCCAGAAGATGTTAATCGTAAAATCAATTACCGTTACCATGCCTTGGCTGCCAATATGAGAGGATTTCCTCAAAACATTAGAAGAGGTACTAATTTTGCAGTTGTGAATAGTGAATTAAGAATGCCCATTTTTAAATATTTTATTAGACGACCTATTCGTTCTAATTTTGTAAAAAACTTCCAAGTAATTGCTTTTACAGATGTTGGTACTGCTTGGAATGGATTTAGTCCTTGGGGTAAACAAAATTCGATAGATGAAGATGTTTATACCGATGGACCACTTAATAACCCAACAATAACAGTAACTGTTTCTAAAAAAATTAATCCGATAGTTGCTGGTTACGGATTTGGATTTCGAACTACTTTATTAGGTTATTTTTTAAGATTAGATTGGGCTTGGGGAGTAGAAGATGGTTATAGTAAAGATAAACCGATGGTCTATTTATCATTAAGTTTAGATATTTAGTATCGCTATTTTTAAAATAAGAATTTGAATGAAAAATATACTTGCACAAATTAAAGAAAAAGCAGCATTGTACAAAGATGAAATTATCGCTATTCGCAGACACATCCATCAATATCCCGAATTATCTTTCGAAGAATACAATACTTCACAATTGGTTTGTTCAAAGTTAGAAGAATATGGAATTGAATACCAAAAAGGAATTGTAAAAACAGGAATAATTGGACTAATTAAAGGTAATAATCCAACTAGCAAAACAATAGCACTTAGAGCAGATTTAGATGCACTGCCAATTATCGAAGCAAATGAGATTTCTTATAAATCTGTTCATCATGGAGTAATGCATGCCTGTGGACACGATGTTCATACCTCTTCCTTATTAGGCGTTGCAAAAATTTTAAATGAATTAAAAAATGAATTTGAAGGAACCATTAAACTCATTTTTCAACCTGGTGAAGAAAAACTTCCAGGTGGAGCTTCGGCAATGATAGAGAAAGGAGTTTTGGAAAACCCTAAAGTAAATGCCATTATTGGTCAACATGTTTATCCTCAATTAGAAGTAGGAAAAGTTGGTTTTAAAAGTGGAATGTACATGGCTTCCACCGATGAACTGTATGTAACCGTTTATGGAAAAGGGGGGCATGCAGCATTAACCATCGAATACAATAATCCATTATTAATTGCAGCTGCAATTCTTACTGAATTAAACAAAGCTTTTATGGAAAGCGTTCCCTCTTATTCTCTTATTGAAACAGATAATGTTCACATTCCCACCGTGTTGGCATTTGGAAAAATTATAGGAAATGGTGCAACCAACATTATTCCAAACGAAGTAAAAATTGAAGGTACTTTTAGAACCATGAATGAAGTGTGGAGAGCAGAAGCTCATCTTAAAATGAAAAAAATAGCCAAAGATGTTGCCTTAAAAATGGGAGGGAAGTGTGAGTTTAATATCATAAAAGGATATCCTTTTTTGGTAAATGATGAAGCAACAACAACTAAAGCAAAATTAGCTGCCATCGACTATTTGGGAAAAGAAAATGTAGTAGATTTAGACCTTAGAATGACTGCCGAAGATTTCGCTTTTTATTCTCAGGTTGTACCTGCTTGTTTTTATCGATTAGGTATAAAAAATGATACAAAAAAAATCAATTCAGGATTACATACCTCCACTTTTAACATCGATGAAAATGCTTTAGAAACCTCTATTGGTTTAATGGCTTGGGTTGCCATCAATGAGTTGAAAGGGTAGCTTACTATTATTTTAGCAGTTTTTTTGTTTCTGTGAACCAACTATTTCACCTCAATGTAATGCTGCTTCATAATTCCTATTAGAATTTCTAGATTGAATCATGGTAAACTGTGCGATTAGACGGATGGTGGCATAACCGTTTACGCTATTGTGTATGCTTAGAGAGCTTATGCAACAGCAGCTTACAGTATAGTTTGCAATATAATTTCTAATAGGTCATTTTTATCTACATCTAACGAAGCAACATTTTGAGAATTAGCAAAGATAAACCAAGTGAAAATATAATAATTAGGGCTATATTAGTAAGTAAAGTAAACTGTAAGTGTTAGAAAAAATCAATTATTAATGACATAAAAACTAATAAACATTAAAACTAGAAAACAAAAAGCGTCCGTCAGTTGACAGACACTTTGTTATTTTCTGAGTTATCTTAAATTTAATTTATTGAAACTTAAAAGCTTGTAATTTAGTATCTCCTTTTTTGTAATAAACGGTGTTTTCTACAATGTCTAAATCGTAAGAAGGAGTTTTATCTTTAGCCATATCTATGGTAGCTATTTTTTCACCAGTTTCTTTACTAATTTGAGCTAAACCGTATTGTTTTTTGCCTATCTCAATCATCATAAATAAGGAGTTGGTGCTTTCGCTACTTGCTTTAAACCTTTTGGTTGCTGCGGCAATACAATTTTTAGTAAATGACATTCCAGATTTAGCAGCATCGCCATAAGCATTAGAAATTGCTCCAGTAATATCTTTTGCTGCTTTGGAGTTGGGGTCTTTTACTTCAATAGAATTAGAAACTGCTCCAAATGCTGCCGAACTATAACTGTAAGCTGCTGTTGCGTAAGCTCCATAAGCGGCATTGGCAATTAACAACGCTTTTTTCCATCCTGGTTGGTCTGGTGCTGCATAATATTTATTAAATAGGGTGTTTCCAGAAAAATCTACCAAAGCAATGTTTTGCTCTGAAGAAATTAAGATTCCTTTTTCTCTTACTTCTAAATGCGTAACATTTTCTTTTCCTTGAAATTTTAGTGGATTTTTACTTAATAGGGTTGCTGCTGTAGCACCACTTTTAAGCTGATACAACAACTCATCTTTGTTATTTACGACATAAATAGTTCCATCATTAGAAGTAATGTTTTTAGAACTTCCTTTTAAACTCTTGTCAAAACCAAACTCGCCAGTCGTTGTATTGTAAAGATTAATTTCTTCTTCAGTTGCAATTAACAAGTTATTTCCAGAAGTTTCAATGTATTGAATTTCACCAGAAATCTTTGCAGGTTTCTCAAAATCCATTGTTCCAGCAGCTGTGTTTAATAAATATACAAAACTTGCTCTGTCATTTCCACTAGAAATCATCATTTTTCCATTTATTTCGGCATTTCCTTCAGGACTTCCTTTCACATTAATTCCATTTCCTTTTTTACCCCACATTCTTTGTCCGCTAGTGTAGTTAATCAAGTTTACTGCCGAATTATTCATGTTCATGGTTCCGTGAGTTACAATTAAGCCATTTTGAACAGGAATCAATAATCCTAACTTACCGTTTACTTCAATGGTTGAAGCCCAGGCATAATCACCATTACTGATTTTAAATGCATTGTAAATGGTTGAATATTCAATAGTAGTTGTTTTTTTCCCATCACTTCCTGTCACTTCTTTTTTTGATTCTTTTTGTGCAGCCATAAACACCAAATCTTTGGCAAAATCGGTAATAACTAAAGCTGCAGTTACTTGTTTTTTTCCAAGTTCTGAATTGGCAGCATTTTTATCCATCATTGATAATAATGCTCCATATTTTGCAAACTTTTCATCAATACATTTTTTCCATTTTACATCGCCACTTTTAACAGCTATTTTATAAACATAAAATAGGGTAGAAATAACAAACTCATCGTTTCCTAAATCAAAACACGAAGAAATACGGCTGAATTCTCCATCTTTTTTCCAACTTTTTTTACCAGTTGTCATATCCACCATAATCATTACTGGTTCTTTTTGTCCAACTTCATTGCCTATGATTAAAATACCATTACTTTTGTAAAGAAAATACTTGTCTGATATTTTTTCTAACCCTGCATCAGCAGATGAAAAGAGAATTTTTCCTTCAAATGGTTCGATGATAAATAGAACACCTTTGTTATCAGTAACTGAAAAGAATGGGGTTCCATTGATATTTTCAAAACGGTCTTCTACCGTATATTGGACTTTATCCAGCGTCCAATTAATTTTTCCAGAAGCAGGGTCAACTCCTATTAAAGAAGTTCCTGTACTTGCTATAACATTGCCCAACGAAGTTACCTTTTGCCACATAATACTTCCAGAGAGTTCTGATTCCCATACAGGAGTATTTTGTGAAAATGAAGTTGTTGATTGCATCAATAAAAATGCACAAAGCATAAAAGAAAAGTAATGTGTTTTCATATTTTCAAGATTTAAGTTTCTTGTTCGTTTACAAAAGTCAGACCACAAAATAATAAATCTGTGTTCTGATTTCTACCAATCAATAGTACCTAATTTTTAGGAACATACCAAACTTAAAAGTAATTAAATTAGGCTGTAATTATTCCATTTAAAAACAAAAAAAATTATTTAATAATTCTTAACCCTTCATACACTACAATACTTACTGAATTTGCCAAGTTTAAACTCCGAACATGGGTGTTGAAAATAGGTATTTTATAGATTTTTTCTATATTTTTATCAATGATGTGTTGAGGTAAACCTACAGATTCCTTTCCAAAAATAAGAAAGAGTTCCTCTTCGTAATCAACAGCTAAATAATCTTGCTTGCCATGACTAGAAAAATACACCATTTTTTTGCCTTCATTTTTGGTATAAAAATCTTTGATGTTCTCATAAATAAAAAGTGAAATGTGTTTCCAATAATCCAATCCGGCACGTTTTAACCGAGTATCGTTAATTTCAAAGCCAAAAGGTTTTACCAAGTGCAATTGTGAGCCTGAAGCTAAAGTAAGTCGCCCAATATTTCCTGTGTTCATAGGAATTTCAGGCTCAAAAAGAACAATGTTGAAACCCACGTTATTTAATTTTCACATAAATTAATTTAAACCGACCTTTTTGGTTTTCACGTTGCTCAATTTCGAATTTATCGATGGACTTAATTAAAGGGGTTAATTTTTGAAAACCAAAATTCCGAGCATCAAAATTGGGTTGTTTTTTTTGTAACAAACTTCCAACATCGCCCAAAAAAGCCCAACCATCATCATCTGCTAAATCAGAAATGGTTGTAGCAATCAACTGAATTACAGCAGGTGTTATTTTATCCACATTACTTTTTTTAGTTGATGGAGTTGCTGAAGATTCTGTTTCGTTAGCATTTGCCTGATTTTTTAGAATTTCAATGTAAATAAACTTGTCGCAAGCAACAATAAACGGGTTAGGCGTTTTTTTCTCACCAATACCAAATACTTGCATTCCAGCTTCACGAAGACGAGTTGCTAAACGTGTAAAATCACTATCGCTTGAAACGATGCAAAATCCATTTACCTTTTCTGAATAGAGAATGTCCATAGCATCAATAATCATGGCAGAATCGGTCGCATTTTTTCCTGTAGTGTATCCATATTGTTGAATAGGAGTGATGGCATTTTCTAACAAAACTGTTTTCCATTTTACTAAATGTGGGTTAGTCCAATCACCATAAATTCTTTTAATTGTAGGATTGCCATATTTAGCAATTTCTTCCATCATCTCTTTTACATAAGCGGAAGGTATGTTATCACCGTCAATTAATACGGCTAATTTTATATCCATAAGAAATTTTAATTTATTATTATCATCTATTATCCAAAGATAAGCATTTAAATTGGCTACATGTATAGAAGATGTTTCGAGATTATTGAAATTAATAATTCCGTTTTAAAGAAGTTATCAATAAGAACCACTAATAACTGATATAAAGTTGTTAAAATTGATTTCTAAAACTTAACTTTGCACATTATTTTCTGAAAGTTCAGGAAATCTAGTTTTAATAATTTTAATTGCATGGCAAAATCACAACAGAGTTTTAATAAAAAAGAAAAAGAGAAAAAACGATTAAAAAAGCGACAAGACAAGCTCGTTAAAAAAGATGAACGTAAAGCAAGTTCTGTTGGAGGAAGCTTAGAAAACATGATGGCTTACGTTGATGAATTTGGAAATATAACAGCTACTCCGCCAGATCCAACCATTAAGAAAAAAGTAATAAAAGCAAGTGATATTGAAATAGGAATTCCTAGAAAAGAAGCAGAAGAAAATGCTGGTCCTTTAACTGGAAAGGTAGATTATTTTGATTCCTCCAAAGGTTTTGGTTTTATTATCAATTCAAAAACTCAAGAAAAACACTTTGTACACGTAAGTGGTTTAAAAGATGAAGTGAAAGAAGGCGATAAAGTTACTTTTGAATTAGAAAAAGGTTTAAAGGGAATGAATGCAGTTCGAGTGAAAAAGATTTAAATTTTTTTAAAAATAGCAATAAAATTACCAATCAATAGGAAAATAATCTTTTAAAAATTTTCCACTCCAGTGTTTTCCTGTATTTATTCCATCAATCAATGGGTCTAAAACCCTTGCCGCACCATCTACAATGTCCAACGGTGGTTGAAAATTATGCACTTCTTCTTTTTTCTTTGATAATTCCACAGGGTCTTCATCTGTAACCCAACCAGTATCTACTGCATTCATGAAAATTCCATCTTTCGCAAAATCCGATGCTGCAGTATGTGTCATCATGTTGAGTGCAGCTTTTGCCATATTGGTATGTGGATGTCGGTCTATTTTTGTGAAACGGTAAAATTTTCCTTCCATGGCAGAAACATTGATGATGTGTTTTTGACCCGTATTTTCTTTTCGCATCAAATTAGATAAGCGATTACACAACACAAAAGGAGCAATGGCGTTCACCAATTGAACTTCTATCATTTCAGGGGTTTCAATTTCGCCCAACTTTAGTCGCCAACTGTTGGTTTTTCTTAAATCTACTTGTTGTAAATCGGCATCTAATTTTCCTTCTGGGAATACTTCTTTGGCGGATAAGGAATTATCAAAACTGTAGGGAATTTGAGATAGTTTTGCCGAAGCTCTCAAACCAATTCCAGGCTCAGGACTTTGCCAATTAACAGGTAATCGGCTATTTTCTTTATGGTCAGTTCCGATAGATAGGTTTTTTATTTCTTGAATACAATTGTTATGGTCAGCCAATAAATTTTGTGCAGTTGGTGGTAAGTTGGCAAAAAGCATTTCTTCATTTTTCATTAAATGATGAAAAAATCCTGCAGGCCTTCTTACAGTTTGTGCTGCATTGTTAATTAAAATATCTAATCTATCGTAATGTTGTTCGATATAATTGCAAAAAATTTCCACACTAGGAATGTGTCTTAAATCCAATCCATGAATTTTTAAACGATGACTCCAAACCGAATAATCTTCTTCTTTAGCAAAACGTAAAGCAGAATCTACTGGAAATCGGGTAGTGGCAACTACTGTTGCTCCAGAACGCAATAATTGTAAGGTAATGTGATACCCAATTTTTAATCGAGAACCTGTAACCACAGCAACTTGTCCTGTTAAGTCTGCTGTTTGAAAACGTTTGGCATAGTTTAAATCGCCACATTCGGTACACATGGTATCGTAAAAATGATGCAATTTGGTATAAATTTTTTTGCACACATAACAGTTTCTCGGTGATTCTAATTCGCTTTCCGTATCGTTTTTTTCGTTGGGAATTGCTAACAATTTTGGTGCTACAAAAACAGTTGCTTCTCTGGCACTTCGTATTCCTGTCTCCTTACGAGCATGTTTATCTCGTTCCATCATTTTGCGTTTAGCAGCTTTTTCAGCACTTTTTTTACGCTTCAAATATTCTTCCTTACTCGGACGGGAAAGCAAGCCTGCTGCTTTTAGTAAAGCCACTCGTTTATCTGCAGGTAAATCAAAAATGGGGTTGGAATCGCCCACCAATTTTTCTAAAATTGAAATACATTGTTCAATTTCTTCGCGACTAATGTCATTTGATTCCTGTTGCATCAACTAAATTTTGAGGTGCAAATGTAATTATTAATTACCTGAGTTTGATTTAAGAACATTGCAAATCACCCCTCTTTTTCTCACCTCAAGGGGAGATTCTCCCTCCTTGAGGAGGGATTTAGGGTGGTGATTTTATATAAACAACTACTTCTTAAAAATGGATTATATTATTAGCGGTTTTATAATGTATAACTAGGAATCAGTATTTTATTTTTGATAATCACATAGAACTCAGCTTATTGTAGCTAAACTTAAAACTAGTTCTTTACAAATTTTTGAGTAATGGTTTCGTCTTTGGTAATTAATTGAATGAAAAAAATACCACAAGGTAAATCGGCAACATTTATCACATTGGTTTTTGGAACTATTGTTTTTACCATTCTACCTGTAATTCCAGTAATATTTATTTTATTAATGATTAATCCACCACTTTCTATTGTTAATTGAGAAGAAGTAGGGTTGGGGAAGATTTTAATATTTCCTTTTGCCATTGGAGTATTTATTTCTGTTATAATTGGTGGAGCAATCACATTAATAGTAAATCCAGATTGTTTAAATACTACTCCATTTTGTCCTACAGAGTCACAATACATAT
>PFUQ01000077.1:560-756 GCA_002790175.1 Flavobacteriales bacterium CG_4_9_14_3_um_filter_32_8 | reverse complement strand
GTTAAGTTTGTATTTCCAAATGCAAAAAAATCTGTAAAATTAGAATTGTTGCCGTTTTTTACATTTAAACAATTTAATAAGTTATTGTCACAATATAATTGAGTTAATAAGACATTTTGATTAATATTTAAGCTGTTTAACTCATTATTAGAACAGGTTAAATTTGTTAATGCTATATTCTGAGAAACATTTAAAT
>PFUQ01000077.1:189-547 GCA_002790175.1 Flavobacteriales bacterium CG_4_9_14_3_um_filter_32_8 | reverse complement strand
GTTTGGGCAGTATAAAATAGAAAGCCCAATATTTTGATTTAGGTCTAAATTCGTCAATAGATTTGACCCGCAACTTAGTTCAGTCAATGTTATATTTTGGGTTGTATTTAAATTAAGTAAATTATTATTACTAATGTAAAGTAGGGACAACATATTATTTTGACTTACATCTAAACTTGTCAAATTATTGCTACTGCATTCTAAAGCAGTTAGATAAATATTTTGGGTAATATCTATATTAGTTAATTGATTATACCAACAAATTAAAGTGTCTAAGACAGTAAAATCTTCTATTCCTGTTAAATCACTAATATTCTTAGATCCAATATTTAGATATGTGATTGTATTTATATTATTT
>PFUQ01000077.1:0-147 GCA_002790175.1 Flavobacteriales bacterium CG_4_9_14_3_um_filter_32_8 | reverse complement strand
TCAATTAAAGCTTGTTCAAAATTGGCATCTGGTATTGCTGTTGTTTGGGAAATAACTGTATTAGCAAGGATAAAAAGTATGAAAAATGATAGTATAGTTTTCATAAGAGTAGGGTTTAATAAAAAATAAATGTAAAGAATAAAAAGG
>PFUQ01000176.1 GCA_002790175.1 Flavobacteriales bacterium CG_4_9_14_3_um_filter_32_8 | reverse complement strand
TGGTTCTGCATGGGTTACATCCACGCCAACAACTGACTGGCAATATCTAAGCTTTGGAATGACTGAAACAGGATGGTATTGGGGTAAGAGTCCAAATTCAATTA
This sequence comes from Flavobacteriales bacterium CG_4_9_14_3_um_filter_32_8, assembly GCA_002790175.1. Taxonomy (GTDB): domain Bacteria; phylum Bacteroidota; class Bacteroidia; order Flavobacteriales_E; family Vicingaceae. Next base: position 5,791 of record PFUQ01000176.1, on the reverse strand, counting down.
CAAGTGGTGGTGCAACAAATATAAAATATGCCTTAGAACTGAGAACTGATGGATTATTGCTTGCACGCGAAATAATGGTAACTTTAAATGGTTGGTCTGATTATGTATTTGCCAAAAATTATCAATTAAAGTCGTTAACAGAAGTAGAAAAATTTATCAAAGAAAATAATCATTTACCAGATGTACCATCCGAAAAAGAAGTAAAAGAAAAAGGAATTAATTTAGGAAATATGGATGCTCTATTATTACAAAAAATAGAAGAACTAACCCTTTATATTATCGAACTGGAAAAAAGAATAAAAGAACTAGAAAATAAATAGAAATGGTTAAACCCTTGCTTACTATATTATTAATGTTAGTTGTAAGTGCTAATGATTTTGCACAAAAACATTGCATAGGTATTGAATATGGTAATGGAAAGGTTCATCTCAGAGACCCCAATTATTCAAATCTTAATACTATTGGAGTTAAATATTTAAATAAATATACTGAGCTAAAATCGAGTACTTATATTGAAGAAGACATTGAACAAGTGACTGGAAATGATAATGAAAGTAGTTACCAACATTTAAAAACAAGTGTTGGCGGTAACCTTGAATTCGGTAAAAAATTACATTTTATAATAGGAGTTGGATTAAATATAAAATTGTATTTAAATAGCAAAGGGTTTGATGAGAAATTTAAAAGATTTTCGTTTGGAAATAAATTTAATTTGGGTATGGGGTATTATATATCTTCAAAATTTTTTGCAGAGTTGTTGTATGAATATCATTATTCATTTACACCTGTTTATGTCCAAATTATAAGTGGTAGTGAGCGTAAATACGGAGATCAACAAAATCTAATTAAAATTGGAATTAGTTATATAATAGGAAATAAAAAATCAAACCATGAAAAAAATAATTTATAAAATAATTTACTTAATTATATGCATAAATTTTTCAAATAGTCTTATAGGACAATGCTCTAATTTTATAACACTTTTGTCTTCAGCCCATCCGATATCTCCGTGCCTAACTGGAGCTTATAATTTAGTTTTTGAAGATAATTTTAATGGTAATTCTTTGGATACTACGACTAAATGGGAATTAGTAACTTGGCGGCAGGGTTCATTGACTAATGATTGTGATGGATCATCCAAAGGTCTAGAGTTAAATAGGTTGGAGAATATTGATGTTTCTAACGGCACTTTAAAAATCATAGCTGATAATCAACCAGTATGGGGTAAAGCTGTATCTTGGAAACCAGCTAATGATATAATGTGTGATGGACTTCCTAATTTTAGATTATACAACTATACAAGCTCTAATATTTGGACACAAACTAAATTTAAAGCTTTGGGGAAATATGAAATTCGTTGCAGAATGCCCAATGGGAAAGGATTTTGGCCAGCATTTTGGGCCTATTCAGGTGATGGAAATACTGCTGGAGGAGAAAGGTGGAATGAACTTGATATTTTTGATAACACATATGGAAATAATGATTATACAGGTGGTGTTCTTTATGATTACTACAATGATGGAGATAGGGAGGAATGTCGTTGGAGTAAATGGGGATTTCTAAATTCACCACCTGATTTTTCTCAATGGCACACATTTACATTTCTATATTTGATTGATAAAGCTATTTGGTATATTGATGGTAATCCAATTATGACCAAATATAGAAGATTTGATATTGCTGGCAATGCTATATCTTGTGGTAGTGGAGAACAACTATATTTAAGAGAAGAAGCTTTTCCAATTGATGATATGCAAATTATTCTTAGTCTAGCAATTAACAGAGATAATTCTCCTGATCAAAACACAGTTTTTCCAAGTGCATTTGAGATTGATTATGTTCGGTATTGGGAAGGCCCGCAACCAACTCCTGTGCAATGTGGTTATGATGCAAATGTAACAGGCATATTTTCTGGAACTTTTCCTGGAGCTAATCAACATGCTGTGGATAATGTCATATTTAGTGGTAATGCTCTTCTTTTAGGAAGTTCAACGGTAACTGCTGCTAATTCAATACATATTCTGCCTAATTTTTATGCAGCTCCTACTAGTGGTAACTTTTTACATTTAAAGATAGACCCACTTCTTTGCAACCAAAATCTTCGGCTTAGTGAAAATGCTGATAGCAATAATACTGGTTTTAATATCGCAGAAAAAGAAACGAATTTAATTCAAAGTAATAACGAAATAGAGGCAGTAAAGTTAATTATTGAAAATAATAACACTCCAATTCAAGTTTTTCCTAACCCCAACAATGGACAGTTTAATGTACTGTTCCATACTATTAGTGGAACTGTTAAACTAGAATTGGCAGATTTGTTGGGTAACGTAATAATGACAAAAAATATGACTACAAATAATTACACCTTTGATTTATTAGGATATCCAAAAGGAATGTATCTGCTAAAAGTGGTTAATGGAAATACGGTAATAACCCAAAAAATAGTTTACCAGTAATTTTTTTTCTACATTTTCTAATGCGTAATTGGAGTTGTATTAATTTTCAGGGTTGCTTATTTCTACCATCGAATTCTTCACAACTCCTGTAAGACTAATCTCTTTTATTCCAGGAAAAACTATTAACGCAACTTTACAGATGGGTTGGTATAACAACGATGTGTTTTTCATTTCTGGTTCCAAAACAGTAATCTCTTCATTAATGTTATTCACTAGGTTTAAAATAATACTGATAATTAAACCAAACTTTAATGTTCCAAATGTTGCTCCTAACAACTTGTTTACAAAACCAAGAGCTGTCATTTTTATAAACCGTTCGAGTAGTTTGGCTAATGCAAAAACTGCAATAACGATTAGTAAAAATGTAACGGCAAAAGAAATTAAGGGCATAATTTTTACTGAAATATCAAACATTTCACCCAAATATTTTGCAGAAACAGAAGAAAATTTAATGCCTCCCCAAACACCTAAAAGTAAGGCAATAATAGAAGCTAACTCAATTACCAATCCTTTTTTAAATCCTTTAAAAGCTCCCCACAATAAAGGAATAATGATGATAATATCGAAATAATTCATGTAACAAAACTACTTTAATAGACACGAACAATACTTAGACATTTATTAATTTATTAAAATCAAATTGTTGATACAAAAGAGAATAAGTACTTACTTTTACCAGATGAATAATGAATTTATCACTAACTGGGAAACAGTTGAGGAAATCGTATTACAACGCTTTGGTGAAAAGTTGGATGAACAAACTATTCTTTTTATTATCGGGCTTCAAGAATTAGGAAAGGGGAAAAAGGAATATGAAAAAGAAGAAAAACTCGACATTATTCATATTGGAATTTGTACTGTTTTAGGTAAATTAGGGTACTATCAATTGATAGGGAAAGATGATGAGGGTTGGCCCCATTATAAAAACATCAAAAAATTACCTATTGAATTGCAAGGAAATAGTCAAGAAATTTTCTTAAAAAAAGCGATTATTAACTATTTTAATTTGTAATTATTTAACCTCTACCGTTTCTCGGTAATTATTTTCAGAACTTTTTTGCCGAACCTCTTCAATTTTAACAACTCGATGACCAATTAAAGTGTCAGTAACTGGGTTCAACAAAGTATCTAAATAATTTTTATAATAAATCACGTCCACATCCAAAACAGCAGAAAATTTAAAATCAAAAATTGCATCACCAGCACCATCAGTTGCAGTAGTTTGATCCATTAAAATTTCATTGAGGGTGTGCCCAGGTGTGCCTGCATTCTGTCCATACCAAGCATGAACACTCGCCCCAGCAGCAGGAGTTCCATCTTCTTCTTGCACATGTACGATTAAACGAGGACCTCTTTCTTTTTTACTGCAAGCAACAAGAAGCAGCATAGAAATTACTAAAACTCCAAAAGAAAATAAATGTTTATGTTTCATATCTTTCTTAATATTGTAATCAACAAATATAATAAATAATCATGACAAAAAAACTATTTTTAATCTTCTTCACATTAATAACAGTCTTTAATAGCAATTGTTTAGCACAAAAAAGCGAAAAACAAACTAAAATTATCATTTCTACCTCATACGGAGATATTAAATTATTGTTATACAATGAAACACCAAAACATCGTGATAATTTTATTAAATTAGTAAAAGAAGGATTTTACGATAACACCTTATTTCATCGAATAATTAAAGATTTTATGATACAAGGTGGCGATCCTGATTCCAAAAATGCTGCAGCAGGAACAATGCTTGGCGAAGGAGAAATAGGATATACTATTCCTGCAGAATTTAATGCATCACTTATTCATAAAAAAGGTGTATTAGCTGCTGCACGACAAGCAGATAATGTGAATCCCAATAAAGAATCATCCGGTTGTCAGTTTTATATTGTTCAAGGAAAGCCTTTTAGCAGAGCAGAAGTTGACAAAATCATTAAAAGAAAAAACGCAGGAAGAGAAATTATTATTTCTTACTCAGAAGAACAGTATAAAATTTATGAAACTATCGGTGGAACTCCACATTTAGACATGGATTATACTATTTTTGGTGAAGTTTTAGAAGGGTTGGAAGTAATAGATAAAATTGCAGCAGCAGAAAAAGACAGAAACGATCGACCAAAAGAAGACATTAAAATGACCATTAAGATTGTTAAAAAGTAGCAAATGAAAAATAAGATAAAAGCATTATTAAATGAAGTTGATGATTTTTCTGCTGAAACAAAGGAGCAAATCGAAGAATTTAGAATTAACTTATTGGGTAGTAAAGGCAAACTAAAAAGTTTATTTGCTGATTTTAAAAATGTTCCCAATGACCAAAAAAAAGAAGTTGGTCAATTGATGAATACCTTAAAAGAGAAAGCTCAACATAAAATAGATGAGCTTACTATAAAATTTTCAAATAATGAAACCTCAACAACTGATTATTTAGATTTAAGCAGAACTGCCACTCCAATAAAGTTAGGAAGCAGACATCCAATAACTATTGTACGAAATGAAATTACAGAAATTTTTTCGAGAATAGGATTCACCGTTTCTGAAGGACCTGAGGTGGAAGATGATTGGCATAATTTCTCTGCTTTAAATTTTCCGCCAGAACATCCTGCGAGAGATATGCAAGATACTTTTTTTGTTGAAAGTGAGGCAGGAGAAATGGCTTTGAGAACGCATACATCTTCCGTACAGGTTCGTATGATGGAAAACAACAAACCTCCAATCCGGACAATTTCTCCAGGAAGAGTATATCGTAATGAGGCAATTTCTGCTCGTGCACATTGCTTTTTCCATCAAGTAGAAGGTTTGTATATTGCCGAGAATGTTTCGTTTGCAGACTTAAAACAGACACTCCTATATTTTGCCAAAGAAATGTTTGGCGAAGAAACTAAAATTAGATTACGACCATCGTATTTCCCTTTTACCGAACCAAGTGCGGAAATGGATGTTTCTTGTTCTGTTTGTAACAGTAAAGGATGTACTATTTGTAAATACACAGGATTTTTAGAAATTTTAGGCTGTGGAATGGTCGATCCAAATGTGTTGGGAAACTGTGGAATAGATCCTAAAAAATATAGTGGTTTTGCTTTTGGAATGGGAGTTGAAAGAATAGCCATGTTAAAATTTAAGGTAAACGATTTACGACTTTATTCCGAAGGCGATGTACGGTTTTTAGACCAATTTAAAGCTGCTTTTTAATTTTCAACTTAATCTGCTAAGCTACCCTCAAGCATCTCTCAGGTTGTAAATATAGTTAATGATTGCTTATTCAAACCACAAGGTAGAGCCCATAAGTGTTCGAAACCTTTCACAATTCTTTGTTAGCAACAAAATTAATTTAC
>PFUQ01000174.1:41006-45445 GCA_002790175.1 Flavobacteriales bacterium CG_4_9_14_3_um_filter_32_8 | reverse complement strand
TGATTGCTAACAATTGTTTTCAGGCTGTGAATGTAATTGGCATGCCCGAATCTCGGATTATTTTGTCACAAGCAACAGTTTATTTGGCTACTTCGCCTAAAAGCAATGCGAGTTATGAGGCTATCGGAAATGCACAACAATTGGTAAAACAAACAGGTAATCTTTCAGTTCCTCTTCACCTTAGAAACGCACCAACCAAACTGATGAAAGATATTGGTTATGGAGCTGACTACAAATATTCGCACAGTTACGAAGGCAATTTTAAAGCCCAAGAATATTTGCCTGATGAAATTAAAGGTACCAAACTTTATGAACCCGGCAAAAATGCTAAAGAAGATAGTATCCGAAAATTTTTAAAAGATAACTGGAAGGATAAATACGATTATTGATTTAACGTCATTGCGAAGCCCAAGCGTTGGCTTGTGATAGGGAGCTGAAACAATCTGTCCTTCGATTAGACAGATTGCTTCGCTACACTGCGTTTCGCTCGCAATGAACGTTAAAATGAAGATTATTCCTTAATTTAGGAAAGTGAAAAACACTTACATTAAAAACAAAAAAAAATGAACTACAACTTAGACGAAAAAACTTACAACCAAATTGGAAAACTAATTGAAAGCGACGGACCTGTTGGTATTGATGCTAAAAAAACGCACATTATTATTCTCAATGCTTTAGCCGATTTACATGCTAAAATTGATAAATTGGAGAAAGAAATTGAAAGTTTAAAGAAATAGTTATTTTTTCAATTGAACCGCCAACAACGTATTTTTCAATAAACTAGCAATGGTCATTGGTCCTACACCACCAGGAACAGGCGAAATATAGGCACATTTTGGAGCAACCTCATCAAATTTTACATCACCAATTAAACGGTAACCCGATTTTTTGGTGGTATCTTCAATTCGGTGAATACCCACGTCAATAACCGTTGCACCATCTTTAACCATATCTGCAGTAACGAATTCGGGTTTACCAATGGCAACAATTAAAATATCTGCCTGTAAAGTAATTGCTGCCAAGTTTTTTGTTTTGCTATGTGTAATAGTAACTGTACAATTTCCAGGATAGGTATTTCGAGCCATCAACACACTCATCGGAGAACCTACGATATGACTTCTTCCTAAAACCACACAATGTTTGCCTTCTGTAGGAATTTGATAATACCTTAACATTTCTATAATTCCATAAGGAGTTGCAGGTAAAAAACTTGGGATATCTAACAACATCTTACCTAAACTCATCGGATGAAATCCATCTACATCTTTTGCAGGAGCAATAGCTTCTGTAATTTTTTGCTCATCAATATGTTTGGGTAAAGGCAATTGTACTATAAACCCATCGATATTATCATTGTTGTTTAATCGTTCAATTTCTTTAAGTAATGTTTCTTCTGAGATTGCTTCAGGCAATCTAACCAATGAAGATCCAAAACCAACCAATTCACAAGCTTTCACTTTTGCATTTACATAAGTTTGACTTGCTCCATCGCTTCCAACTAAAACTGCAGCTAAATGAGGAATTTTTTCTCCTCTTCGCTTTATTGCTTCCACTTCTGAAGCAATGTCTTCTTTAATTTTGTTGGAGACTTCTATTCCGCTAATTATTTTCATGGTTTCTAGTTGCTGGTTTGTTGTTGACTGAGAACTGAAGATTGAAAAACTGTAAACTATCTTTGTTTCGGCATACTTTTCATCAGTTGAGCCATTTTCTTTTTATCGCCCATCATGTGCATCATTTTGCTTGTTTGGTCAAATTGTTTCATCAATTTATTCACTTCTTGTATTGATGTTCCGCTTCCATCAGCAATTCTTTTTCTTCTGCTTCCGTTCATCAATTTTGGGTCGGCACGCTCTTTTGGGGTCATCGATTTAATGATAGCTTCAATACCTTTAAAAGCATCGTCATCTATGTCCATATTTTTCATCGCTTTACCTACTCCAGGAATCATTCCCATCAAATCCTTCACATTCCCCATCTTTTTTATCTGACCAATTTGATTCATAAAATCATTAAAATCAAACTGATTTTTAGCAATCTTCTTTTGTAATTTTCTTGCTGCTTCTTCATCATATTGTTCTTGGGCACGCTCCACTAAACTTACCACGTCGCCCATTCCCAAAATTCGGTCTGCCATACGTTCTGGATAGAAAATATCCAATGCTTCCATTTTTTCACCAGTACCAACAAATTTAATGGGTTTGTCAACCACCGAACGAATGGAAAGGGCAGCCCCACCTCTAGTATCACCATCTAATTTTGTCAAAACAACACCATCAAAATCCAATCTTTCATTAAATGTTTTGGCAGTATTTACAGCATCCTGCCCAGTCATAGCATCAACTACAAACAATATTTCTTGAGGAGAAACTGCTTTTTTAACAGCTTCAATCTCTTTCATCATCTCATCATCAATTGCTAAACGACCAGCTGTATCGATAATTACCACATTATTTCCTTTTAACTTTGCTTCGGCTATGGCTTTTTTAGCAATGTCAACGGGACTTTTGTTTTCTTTATCCGACCAAACATTAACCCCAATTTGTTCGCCTAAAATATGCAATTGGTCGATGGCTGCAGGACGATACACATCACCAGCCACCAACAATGGATTTTTACCTTTTTTATTTTTTAAGTGTAAGGCTAATTTTCCAGAAAAAGTAGTTTTTCCAGAACCTTGTAAACCAGCAATTAAAATAACCGTAGGATTTCCTTTGGTGTTAATATCTACCATTCCTCCTCCCATCAATCCAACCAACTCATCGTGAGTAATTTTTACCATCAATTGGTTAGGAGAAATTGAATTCAACACATTAGCTCCAATAGCTTTTTCTTTTATACTATCGGTAAATTGTTTCGCCACTTTATAGCTAACATCGGCATCGAGTAATGCCTTACGAATTTCCTTAACTGTTTCGGCTACATTAATTTCTGTTACTTGCCCTTGACCTTTTAATATTTTAAAAGCTCTTTCTAATTTATCAGATAAACTATCAAACATGTTTTATTTTTTTTCTAAGTGCGAATTTAAGATTATTTCTTTGTTGATAAAAAAATACAACCGTCAAAAGAGCTATTTAATTAGATTCTATTTTTACGTAAAATTTACTAAAAACAAACTGTGATGAAAAGTATCATTAAATTAATATTAATTTCTATTGTTATCTTTTTAAGTTCTTGTGTTCCTACCTACAAATGTGGGGAGCCTATACCTAACAAAAAGATAATTGGAAGTAAAAAATTAAAAAACTTGGTAAAAGAACGTGATGAACTTTGCACTAATTTGGCAGGAAAAGAAGTTGAAAATGCAAAATTAAGTACAGAAAAAATGAAGTTGAATTCCGATTTAACAACTTTACAAAACCAACATCAAACATTAAATGAAAAATACAACGGTTTATTGAGCGAAAGCAGCTCTCAATCTGACCAATACAACAAAACGTTAAAAGAAAAATCGAATGAATTAACGCAAAAAGAAAAATTATTGGCAGACCGTGAAAAAGCTTTAAAAGAAATGCAACAAATTATTACTAGAAAAGATTCGATAACCAACCGTTTGAACGATATTTTAAGAAATGCATTGTTAGGTTTTAATTCGGAAGAGTTATCTGTAGAAATAAAAAACGGAAAAGTTTATGTTTCGATGTCTGATAAACTGCTTTTTAAATCGGGTAGTGTTGCTGTAGAAAGTAAAGGTGTTGAAGCCCTACAAGTATTGGCTGATGTGTTGAACAAAAATGCCGACATTGATATTTTGGTAGAGGGGCACACCGATAGTATTCCTATAAAAACTGCTCTTTTTAAAGACAATTGGGATTTAAGTGTTGTTCGTGCAACATCTATAGTTCGTTTGCTTTCACAAGATTATAAAGTTTCTTCAACCAGAGTTACTGCTTCTGGTAAAGGAGAATTTTTTCCGAAAGCTACCAACTCCACTCCAGAAGGAAGGGCAAAAAATAGAAGAACAGAGATTATCCTTTCTCCAAAAATGGATGAACTTATGAATTTATTAAACAGTAAGTAAACTATCTTAAGGTGGGTTCTAAAAATTGATTCGTATCAAAATTTTCATAATTTTTTAGAGACGATGAAAATTTTTGAAACACTATCTGGATTCCGTCAGATGACCGATGAAGCAGTATATGAAAAACTATGAAAACACAATGGGAGCAAATATAACAAACAATCCAACTGCGTTATATTTTTTTGCAATAGCTAAGGTTATTCCAAAAAAATATGCCTTGCATCTTATTTATTATCTTTGTTTTTTGAAAGAAATCAATTTTTAGAACCCACCTTAAATGAAAAAAATCTAAAATTTATGAGAAAAATAATTTATCTGCTTTTCATTATTGCTGTTATAAGTTGTAATTCAAATCCAACCATACAGTCTGAAGCACCAAATGAAGCTCTAGCTAGCCTGTTAGCTAATTATTATA